>JAYTIB010000180.1:0-2232 GCA_043732205.1 Schlesneria sp.
ATGAATTGTTTGACAAGATCGATGTCGATTCGATCCCCGCCGTCTACGTCTACGATCGGACGGGCAAACTGTCCAAACGATTCGACAACCGCACGCCGGTCAGCGAGACCGAAGAGGGGATCTCCTACGAAAAGCAGATCAATCCCCTGGTGGCCGAACTGCTCAAGGCAGAGAACAACTGATGGTCGATTCGTCCCGACGGCGCGGCCGCCGCCGTGAAGTGATGGGGAGCCACAACCGCTGCTGGATCTGGGGCCGCAACGTCGTCCTGGAAACAGTGCGTGCCGGCCGTTGGCCGATTCTGGAGTTGCTCATCGGCGACCGCATCGATCAGGAACTTCGCGCCGAGATCGAGCGACTGGCGGAACGGATGCGCGTCTCCATCGCCGTCACTTCCGATGACGAACTGACCACCGCCTGCCGCACGGCCGAGCATCAGGGCTTCGCCGCGCGCATGGCACCGTTCCCCTGTCGGGCAGTCGCGGAATTCATGCAGATGCTCCCCGTGAATGCGACGGTGGCTCTCCTGGATCGGTTGCAGGATCCGTTCAACTTCGGAGCCATCGTTCGATCCGCGTCAACGCTCGGTGTGGACGGCATCCTGATCGGCAATCGTGAGCAGGCGGAGATCAACAGCCAGGTGGCCCGCAGTTCGGCGGGAGCCGTCAATCATCTGCCGATCGCGCAGTCAGACGATCTGCCCGGCGCGGTCGACCAGTGGCGCGAGCGGGGGTTTCAGATCGTCGCGGCCTCCGAAAAAGGAGAAACGCCGCTGTTTCAAGCCGATTTCACACGGCCGACCGTGATGATCATCGGGAACGAGGGACGCGGAATTCGTCCCGAATTGTTGTCGCGGTGCGACGTGTCCGTCGCCATTCCGATGAGTGGCCGGGTCGGTTCACTCAACGCGGCCGTCGCTGCGGGAATCCTGTTCTACGAAATGCGACGGCAGCGCAGTCTGCCGCTGTTGGCAAGGTGAGTTCATGTCGTTGGTGCTTCGCAATCCACACAGCGTGCTCGCCGCATTGCAGACGCGGCCGGAAGATGTGTTTGAAATCCGGCTCGCTCCCGGCGCGCCGTCACCCAAGTGGTCCGAGGTCGCCGAACTGGCGCGTCAACACGCCATTCCGATCCGGACCAACCTGGCACCGATCGAAAAGCGTCATGTGAATGAAGGCAAGAGCGAACGGACCGGCGCGGCGGTGGCGCTGGTCCGCGAACGCCCCGATCGATTGGTCGACGAACTGTTCGTCGAGGCACCGACTGAAGCCCGCGGATTGTGGCTGGCCCTCGAACAGTTGCAGGATCCCCACAACGTGGGCGCCATCTTCCGCACGGCGGCGTTCTTTGGCGTGAAGGGAATCGTGCTCACGCGCGAGCGATCGGCCCCCCTCTCCGCCACCGTCTACGACGTCGCCTCCGGCGGATTGGAATACGTGCCGTTCGCCGTCGTCCCCAGCCTCAGCCGTGCGATCACGATCGCGCGCGAGGCGGGTGTCACAGTGATCGGCACATCGGAACATGCCGAGCGGACCGTGGACGACGTGCCAACCGACCGGACGCACCTGCTGATCTTCGGCAACGAGGAACACGGTCTGCGGCGGGTCACTTCGGAAAACTGCGACGAACTCGTCCGCCTGGCCCCGCGCGGCCCCATTCAATCGCTCAACGTGTCAGTCGCCGCTGGCGTCTGCATGTCGCGGTTGACCGGATGCCGCTGACCGCCGAATGGATTCACGAATCGTCACGTCGCGCGGCCTGGAATGAACTGTTCCAGCCGAGCCGTGTGCCGTCTGGCTTCATCGTGAGCGGCACACAAGGCCAAGGCACGGGAGATGTCGGTCACGACCTTGGTGAAGCGAGCCTTCCCGTCTTCCGGCTGCAAGACGTGTTCTTGACCGGCGGGCAAGGCGCATCCATTCGTCGATTAGTTGTGTGCATTGGTTCTCGCTTCATGCGGGACTCTTGGGACGCCAACACCGTGACGCACATTCTCGGTCTGAGGGCCTTCGGAATGCAGCTCCTCTGCGAACAGGTGGTCGGTCGCGGTCTGCGACGGATGAGTTACTCGGTCAATGACGACGGCAAGTTCGATCCCGAGTACGCCGAGGTCTACGGCGTGCCGTTCTCTTTCATTCCCTGTTCGGGCGCGAGTCCAGACATCAAACCGGTGCCGATGCCCACTCGAGTCCGCTCGCTCGAAAACCGGATCGACTGTGAGATCACGTTCCC
>JAYTIB010000181.1:0-2232 GCA_043732205.1 Schlesneria sp.
GCGCGGATGTGCCGCACTTCGGCGCGCCGAGTAGGAAGAAGTTGGGAATAGTCATCGAGCCCTCGACCGCTGGAAAGCTGAACCGACGGCGAGACGCTATCTGGCTTTCACGATTCAGTCAACGGCGGTTGTCCGCAGGCACAGAATCTCGCGTTTCACAAACCGGATGAATTCTCGGCGGCCAACCTTTCCCAGCCGGCAGACGGCAGGTCATGGGCCGGTTGTTGCGGACGGATGGAATGCATGCGTCGAGAACTCCCCAGTCCTACGAGACCGTCCTGCAGGTTGGGACGGTGGCTCGTTGAACGCGAAACCAGCCGGGCCGGTACAACAGGAGCAGGATGGCCCACATCATCAGCGCGCGGATCAGGTTCATGTCGCCATACCAGAACCATGCCATGGACGATGTCGCGACACAGCCGTACAACAGCCGGGCCGACAACGTCCCCCGTTCATTAAGGGTCTCGCAACAGCAGATGAAGGCGCCGGACAAGAACAGCAGCGGCAGCACTCCCCAGATCCCGAAGTTTCGGAACGGAACCACGACCGGATGCATCCCGCCCAACGCCATCAGGCACTCGTACCATAAGGACGGGTTGGCCGGACCATCCATCGGTCGAACGTAACCGAACCACTTCGCGGCGGGACTCGGCGGCAGCGACAGCACATAGTCCCAATACGTCCGGCCGTGCAGGTATTCGACATTGTCGTAGTGATAGTCTGTCGCCAACCCCAGGTTGTTCAGGGAAACGGCGGTCCAAGTGTTCCGTGTGAAATACTTGACGGCCAGGCTTCTCGTGTCGGGATCGTAGCGGGTCGGTTCGGTCACGGAACGCCGCAACGTCCCCAGCGCCGCGAACGCCACCACGCAGACGGCCAATGGAACCGCCAGCAGCAAGGCCCGTTTCATGCGGCCGGAAAACCAACCGATTCCCGCTTCGGGCGCGTCCGCCGCAGGGCTGGTGATGCACAGCATTGCCAGAGCCGCCACCAATCCCGAGCATTCGCGGTCTCCCCGCAGAAACTGCAGCACAATCACAATGTAGGCCACGGTGGCCGAGAGGCCCGCCAGCTTCAGCCGTCGGCGAAGGCTGCCGTGCAAGTCCCGCTCGAAGTCAACGTACAGCAGGATCAGGATCAGGTACGAAATCAGGTAGGCCCCCTTCAGCTCGGTCTCCACGTTCCCGGTGTAGGCGGCTTCGAAAATGGACTTCGCGGGGGCATGCAGCCACGACAGCGCGATCGACACCAGCAGCAGCAACACGGTGACGGGCAACGGCAGCGTCGGAACATCGGCCGTCCCCGGAACCGCCACCGGAATGGCTGGGCGGAATCTGCGCATGTAACCCGCAGCGCCTTCGATTCCGGCCATCAACCCGCACAAACCGACCGTCGCCATGGTCAGCATGCCGTTGATCAAGTCGGGAATCTGGCACAACGGCGCGGAATTGACACCGCGCGCCCAAATGAAACCGGGATCGAACAGGTAGCCCAGCGAGGCACTGAACGGCAGCGAGTACAGCAGCACGAACAGCCGTGACATCATCGACAGATTCGCGACGCGGAGGGAAGCGATTCCGATCGCGCTCAGCATCGCCAGTGCCACCACGGTCACGCGCAGGGGCGGCAGGATCGCGATGGCGAACGCTCCCGCCACCAAAACGCCAACGGACAGCCAAGCCAGTGCGCGCAGCCCGTGATTCGTGGCGGCGGTCGTCATCATCACTGAATTGCTCCGCACACTGTCACAGGGTGTCGATCGGCTGGTGGATCAGGGGTCCGTCACCGCGGGTCATCACGGTGTCTGGATTCCTGTTTTCGCCGCGATCTTCCGGGCCACCGCCTTGAAATCATTGCAAGCCTCCGCGTCAGCGTCGGTTTGGGCACCGAGTGCGCCATCCGTGGACATGAGGAAGTACATTGGCTTCCGTGCCTCCTGCGCCAGCAGCATCTGACTGCGGTCGTCTTTCAGCTTGGCGACGCAGTGGGGGTCGTTCTCGGTGGTCACATCCGGCTTCGCCGGCTGTTCGGGGACTGACTCGGCGTAAGGTTCGCCGCCGAAATAACTGTCGCATTGTCGCCTTTCGCTCCGCGAAAGGACGTCCTTTCGCGGAGCGAAAGGCGACAGTTGTTGATGCGCCGGTTTTAAGGGGCTGTGCATTTTCTACTTCCGCGAGTGGCGTCGCCGTAGGGTGCGTGGAGTCTTCGGAACGCACCGGCAGGAGAATCAAT
>JAYTIB010000182.1:0-15401 GCA_043732205.1 Schlesneria sp.
GCCTCGCACCTCGGTGACAAGCGGTACAACGACCGCTGGCCCGACGTCAGTCTGTCGGCCATGGCGCGCCGGCACGCGCATCAGTTGGAACTGCTCAAGAAGCTCGCGGACTTCGATGAGACGACTCTGTCCGCGGCCGACCGGCTGAACTACCGGTTGTTCCGACGGCAGGTCGAAGTCGACGCCGCCGAGTTCGCGTTCCACTGGCATCTGGTTCCGCTCGACCACCGCAACGGCATCCAGGACGAAAGCTCACTGGGTGATTCGCTCTCGTTCACCACGGTGAAGGACTACGAAGACTGGATCGCGCGACTGCGGTCGTTCCCAACGTATATGGATCAGACCATCGCCGTGATGCGGGCCGGGATCGCTGCCAAGATGGTCCAGCCGCAGATCGTCATGCGTCGACTGCCCGCGCAGATCAAGAAGCAGATCGTCGAAGAGCCGACGGCCAGCCTGTACTACAAGCCGTTCAAGTCGTTTCCTTCCGAGATCGCCGCCGGCGACCGCGAACGGTTGCAGCGGGAGGCCCAGGCGGCGATCCGCGAGCAACTGGTGCCGGCGTACCGCAAGTTCCTCGGGTTCTTCGAGCGCGAGTACTTCCCCGCCTGCCTTCCCGTCACCGGGGCATCACACCTGCCCAACGGCCAGGAGTTCTATGCGTTCCTGGCGCGGAAGCACACGACGACGAAACTGACGCCGCAGCAGATTCATGACATCGGCCTGTCCGAAGTGAAACGGATTCGCGCGGAGATGGAGAAGATCAAGGAACAGGTCGCCTTCCAGGGATCGCTTGCCGAGTTCTTCGAGCATCTTCGCACCGCGCCCCAGTACCGCTACACCGACGCGAACGACCTGCTGACCGCTTACCAGGCGTTCTCCAAACGGGTCGACCCGCACCTGCCGAAGCTGTTCCGCAAGCTGCCGCGCATTCCCTATGGAGTGGAAGCCATCCCCGAGCACATGGCTCCCGACACGACCACCGCCTACTACCGTCCGCCATCGGCCGATGGCTTGCGCGCGGGGACGTACTTCGTCAATCTGTACAAGCCGGAGAAGCGGCCGAAGTATGAGATCGCTGCCCTGTCATTGCACGAGGCGGTCCCCGGCCACCACTTGCAGATGGCACTGGCCACCGAGTTGGAACACGTCCCCGAGTTCCGCAAGCACGCCCACTTCACCGCCTACATCGAAGGCTGGGCGCTGTACGCGGAGAGCCTCGGCGACGAGATGAACCTGTACGAAGACCGGTACTCGAAGATGGGTCAGTTGACGTACGAGATGTGGCGCGCCGTCCGGCTGGTCGTCGACACCGGCATGCATTCGATGGAGTGGCCGCGCGAACGGGGCATTCAGTTCTTCAAGGACAACGCGCCGAAGGACGAATTGGACATCACCAACGAAATCGACCGCTACATCGCCTGGCCCGGACAGGCGCTGGCGTACAAGATCGGTGAGTTGAAGATCAAGGAGCTGCGCGCCCGGTCCAAGGCGAAACTCGGCGACAAATTCGACATCCGCGAGTTCCACGACATCATCCTGCAAAACGGCGCCGTGCCGCTGGACGTCCTGGAACAAATCGTCGACGAGTGGCTGGCGGGCAAGACTCCGAAGACGGAATAGGCGATTCATACAAGCACGACGCGCAAGCAAGTGGTGCTCTTCCGTCACACTCGCTCACACACCCGCTTGCGCGTCGTGCTTGTATCGGACCGTGGCGAGCCGTGAGTTCTGTTTGCATCGAACCGCGGTTTGTGCGGGGTGGCTGGCGGGCCGTTCATCACAGGATTGGCGGAGACCCGGAATTGGACATCGTTCACGCGGCGGATTCGCCCGCGTCGTCACTGTCCGTGAACAGCGTCGGTGCCGACTGCGTCTTCCGCAGCGAGTCGGCATTCGGCAGATCGTCGAGGTCGCGCAGGCCGAACAGCTCCAGGAACTGGCGGGTCGTGCCGTACAGGAACGGCCGGCCCAGCGAATTCTCTTCGCCACAGATTCGCACCAGCGAGCGATCCATCAACTGCTTGAGCATTTCCGCACACTGCACCCGGCGGATCGATTCGACCTCGGCCCGCGTCGCCGGCTGACGGTAGGCGACGATCGCCAATGTTTCCAGCGCGGGAGCCGACAACTTCAACTCGGCCTGACGATGATGGACCTTGCCCAGCCAGAAGGCGAATTGCGGGCGCGTCAACAGCCGGTATCCGCTCGCCACGCGCTCAATGCGGAACGCCGTGCCGTCCCGGTCATAGGCCGCGTTGAGTTGATCCACCAGACGCCGGGCCTCGGTGATGTCCGCCAGAGTGGCGAGTTGAACCAACCGCCGGACGGAGAGCGGCGCATCGGTGACAAGCAGCGCGGCTTCGACCCTGGCCATCTTCGGTGTCCGGACACAGACCGGATCGACGCCGGACATCGGCAGCACATCCGGTCCCTCGTCGCGCCGCGCGAAGAACTCCCAACGGCGACCGTCCACGGGGACCGACGTGATACGGTTCCAACTGTGGACTGGCGGAAAATGCGAGGGACGGGTCTGCATGTCTGTGCCGGAAGTCCAAGGGGGAAAACCGGGGTCGGGTCTACGAGTCACGTTTCAAACTCGAAGAAGTCCACGCACCCGACTGGTTCTTTCCGAACTACTAACGATTCGCTTCTGGTTTGGCCGCGAAGATTTGATTTGCGTCAAGCAGCTCTGCGAGTCGTCATCAAAGCTCGGAGTCATTCATTTGCCGACGACCGTCAAGAAGACTTCGACAGGAAGATTTGGGACAAGAATATCCGAGCAGAAAAAACGGAAGTTGGCTCATATCTTCCTGTCCCACATTTTTTTGTCTACGTTTGGTTGCGGCATGACCAAGCTGGGTGTTCCGTGGTTGGCATGATTCATCCGGGTTATCGGCGCTGCTGCCATTCGACGATTTGTTCGAGAACCTTTTCGACGGCCTTCAGCGGTTCGTCGGCTTCGGCTTCGAAGCGGTACGACACGCGCGGGGAATCGCTCGGGGTGTACGAGCAGATGAAGACGAACTGGTTTTCGCGGTGGCCGGGTTGCAGCCGGAAGTTGCGGATCTCCAGTTCATTCAACCGGCGGACGGCACTCGTCCAAGTCAGGGGCTCGGTGTCGGTGACGGTGGCGGCCGGACGCGCGTCGGCGTCTCCTTCGGGCGGTGGTCCTGGCTGGCGTTGAAAGGCCCGGGGGTTCTGCGATGTGCCGGACCCCGGCATGGAGGTTCGTTGGAACTGCGGGGGCCGAAACTCGGGTGGAGCGGACTGTTTGGAATCAAAGGGATTGTCGCGTGCGTTGTTGTTCGACCGGTCATTCGGACGACTCTTGAATGAGTCCGCGCCGAATGGCGACGGACGAAATTCCTCCGCGGCACCCTCATCGGCTCCGCGCGGCTTGGTGTTGTTGAAGCGGGATTCGGCCGCATCGAAGGACGTGCTCTTGTTGGGAACAGCGCGACCGGAACGGGAGAACGGAGCCGGTTCACCCGGTCGACCCGGCGCGGTGTTCGACTTGCGATCGATCGGCTCGGAACCGAACGAGGGAGCGTCTTCGAGATCCTCGGGAAAGCTCTGATTCGCAGGCCGAGCGGACTGACCGACCCGGCGCTCGCGATCACGGCCGGGGCCCTCATCCAGCGGCGACGCCACCACGGGGGCGAACTGCGGGATGCCGAAGATCGCCAGTGCGGGAATGGACAGAACCGGGATCATCAACAGCAGCGTGGCAAATGTTCCATGAAGGCCTGACCGCATGGGATGTCCTCGTCCTTCGGAATCCGTCCGTTCGAATGCTCGATGGACCGGGCCTGAACGGGTCGTTGGATGAACGACCGACAACCACCACACGCTCCATCGTGCCCTGGTTCAACGCGCGAACAGCAGTCTGGTCGCGGCGTGAACCCCGCCCACCATCCTGGTCGGCGCGGGGCGGGATGTTAGGAGAAGCCCCGAAACGTGGCAATTGGAGTTTGTAACATTGCCATCGCGCCGGGCTTTTCGAACGCTTTGGCACGCCTGATCTCGCAGGCCCGCGATTCAAGTATTTGTCGGCCGCCATGCTTCCCCTGCGATCCCGCCCGAGACATCGCATTTTTCAATGTAGGGTGGGACAAGCTCGCTTCGAGCGCCGGCCCACCATCATGAAATCGCCGGTCATGGTGGTGGGCCGGCGCGGCGAAGCGCCGCTGGTCCCACCCTACTCTTGCTCCAGATTCAAAAGGGCAATGGCCCTTCGATCCTACCGGTGCGCGTTGCACTCCCCGCATGGACCGGTAACTTGCTGGCTGATGAAAGGGGCTCGGAAGAGAATCATGACCACCATTCACGATGTCTGCCGGTATCTGCACGAGGTCGCTCCGCTGTCGCTGGCGGAGGACTGGGACAACGTCGGCCTGCTGTTGGGTGACGAAGCTTCAGAGGTCGCGCGGGCCATCACCTGTCTGACGCTGACGCCCGATGTTGCCGATGAAGCGATCGCGGTCGGCGCGCGGTTGATCGTCACGCATCACCCCGTCCTGTTCAAACCGGTCCAGCGGTTGACCGCCTCCAATAGCGAGGGCCGGATGTTGCTCAAGCTGATGCGACACGGCATCGCGGTCTACAGTCCGCATACCGCCTACGACAACTCGGCCACCGGCATCAATCAGCAACTGGCCGAGTTGTTCGAACTGACCGACATCGCACCACTGCGGCCCCGTCCCATCGGAGATCATTTCAAGTTGGTCACGTTTGTTCCGGAAGAACAACTCGATCAGGTCCGCCACGCGGTCTGGGACGCGGGGGCCGGTGCGATCGGCAACTACCGCGAATGCAGTTTCAACCTGCGTGGCGTCGGCACGTTCTTCGGAACCGAAGGGGCCAATCCGGCGATCGGCCAGCCAGGGCGACTGGAGCAGATCGACGAGGTCCGTGTCGAGTTCGTCTGCCCGGCGAATCACTTGGACCGGGCGATCGCCCAACTGCGCGGCGCGCATCCGTACGAAGAGCCCGCGATCGACGTCTTCCCGTTGAAGTTATTGCCCGACAGATCGGGTTCCGGCCGTTTCGGAACTCTGCCACACCCGACGCCGTTGTCGGAACTGAATCGCCTCGTCAAAGACCGATTGCGACAACCGCACATTCAATTCGTGGGCGACCTTTCGCGCCCGATCGAGACGCTCGGCATCGCCTGCGGTGCCGCCGCCGAGTTCTTGCGGGACGCCCATCGCGCCGGCTGCCAGGCATTGCTGACAGGGGAAGCGCGGTTCCACGCCTGCCTCGAAGCCCGTGATTTGCAGGTCGCGCTGATCCTGCCCGGCCACTACGCCACCGAGCGACCCGCCCTGGAAACACTCGCCGCGCGGCTGACGACCCGGTTTCCCGGCCTGATCGCCACCGCCAGTGAAAAGGAACGCGATCCTGTCGTGAGTGATTGGGCAGTCGGCAGTGGGCAGTAGGAAACGCGCGCACCCTCTCTTCGCTGTATCCACCATCCACTGGCACGCATTGCGGAATCAAATGATCCCGTGCAGCGGGCCGCCGGGGGCGGCGAGTTGATCGATGCGGCGGGTGACGACCGGGTCTTCGATCAGCGGGGGAGCGTGGTGCGGCTTGATGCGGGCGTCGATCACCAGTGGTCCGGTGCAGCCCCAATGCTTTTGGTCGGTGAAGGCTCCCAGACCGTCAATGTCGGCCGCCGGGTTCGAGCGGGTGAACGTTACCCACAGCCAGTTGCGAAGAGTGCGTGACGCGAACTCGCTGTCATCGACGAGGACGAAGAGAGGGAAGGGGGCGAGTGGTGAGTGGCGAGTGGTGAGTGGCGAGGAGGGACACGAAGCGTTCCTGCACTCGTCACTCGCCACTCGCCACTCGTCACTCTCCACCACGATCACCCCCGGCAGCGCGAGGCGCGGGTTGCGGAAGCCGTCCGGTAGCGACAGGTCGCCCGGCAGTTCCGTGCCGAGGCTTCGTCGTGGCGGACCGGCGGCGGCGATGACGACCTTGGAACCCTGGTTGAACCCACTGCCGGAATAGTCGAGCGTGTCGATCGTCGTCCGGGTCTGGAAGTGCAGATCGTTGCGCCAGTCGACTCGTTCGAGCACGTGGCGGAAGAAGGCGGCGACGTCGTGAATGTCCAAGTGGGGATTGTCTTCACCCGCGACGATGAACAGGTACTTCGCCAGCGACAACTGCCCCTGGCCGAGGATCGCGTTGGCGGTCGTCAACAATTCCTGCGGAGAACGGCGAGTCGCGTAGGGGACGTAACGCTCGCTGCCGATCGCCAGCAGCAGCGGATGGACACCGGCGGCATCGACCGCGTGTATGGCCTTCACGCCCGCGATGACGGTGGGAATGATCGGGCCGGTGATTTCGTGGATGATCTCGCCAAACGACGTGTCCTCCTGCGGGGGACGGCCAACCACGGTGAACGGCCAGATCGCATCGCGGCGGTGATAGACATGCTCGACGTCCAGCACCGGAAACGGATGCCGCAGGCTGTAATAACCGAGATGATCACCAAACGGTCCCTCCGGTTTAGTGCGGCTCGGATCGATGGTCCCGGTGATGCAGAAGTCGGCATCGGCATAGATCGGCAACGCGGACGCGACTGTGCTCCCTCGTTTTGGCGGGACAATCATTCGCACGGGTCGGCGTCCGAGTGCCGCGGCGAACAGCAGTTCCGACAGACCTTCGGGCAATGGCATCACGGCCGACAGTGTCATGGCCGGAGGACCGCCGACGAAGATGTTGACCCGCAGTTTCTCGCCGCGCTGAATCGCCGCCGCGTGATGCACGCCGATGCTGCGGTGGATCTGATAGTGCAACCCGATCTCGCGGTTGGGAACGTAGTCGTTGCCGCCAAGTTGCACGCGGTACATCCCCAGGTTGGAGTTCTTGAAGCCCGGCCGGTCGGGGTGCTCGGTGTAGACCTGCGGCAGAGTGATGAAGGCTCCGCCGTCGTCGGGCCAGCACTGGAGCTGCGGCAGTTGATCGATCGTCGTTTCACAGGCGAGCACCGGGCCGGACCGGGCGCGTCGAATCCACATCGACCACAGCGTGCGCGGCAAATCGAGATATCGAAACGGCCGCTTCAACAGTTCGCCAGGATCGATCTTCAATTCGACCAGATGCCGGACCGCTTCGAGCGAATCGCGAAACAGGAACCGGGTCCGCTCGATCGTGCCGAACAGGTTCGACACCATCGGAAACCGGCAACCCTTCATGTTGGCAAACAGCAACGCGGGACCACCGGCCGCATAGACCCGCCGCTGAATCTCGGCCGCTTCCAAGCAGGGATCGATCTCGGCGTTGATGCGAACAAGTTGTTTGCGTCGCTCCAAATCGGCGACACATTCTTGCAGGCTGCGATAACCCATGTGAGAACGATCAGCAAAGGTTGCACGAGAGGATCAACAGGTAGACACGAAAAGATCGTAGTCAAGACGCCGACAAAGACACGCAGCATCTTCCGATTTGGGTTAACGCGCGGAAGGCCAGCGCCAGTTTGGGGACAATCGATCCTCGACATAGTCGTGAAAGAAATTCAGCAACTCGGTCAATCTTGTGAGGTTTAGACCGCTTTCAAGCTTGTCCCGCTCAAACGCATACCTACTGTCATCAAACAAATCGTCAAACGGCTCCAAATCACAGCGCAGCACAGATGCGATTGCGGTTGGATCACCATGATGCGTCGATTCTGCAAATTTCGCGTCAAGGTCTGATTTGGTTTCGAGTGACAATTCGTCGTACAGCGCCAACAAACGATGTCCTCTTTTTTTCGGTTCCGCTGTGACCACTTCGCCACCGCTCGCAACATCCTCGGTGAAGACATAACTCGCATTCATTGACTTCAGATACAGCTCCAGTGCGAAGGAAGCGATTACCATTCGCGGGGCGGTGTAACGGGAATCACTGACGAGAAGTTTCGCCGCGTCGTAAAACTGCCTCGCGTGCAGCGCAATGAGATCGTTCGGTGCTCCGTTGCCGTCTTCACGATGTTGAGCAGGAGTGTTTGGCGTTTGCATACTCATCTTTCAATCAATGGTCGCTCAGTCAACCGGCGGTTGCCAATCGCCCCAATGCGACAAGTAGTGCGCGTAGACCGGCAGGGTCGCGCTGTGTTCTTCGAGCCAGGTCTTGGTGGCGGCGACCAGTTCGCGCTCGGCCTCGATGGTCAGCTTGCCCAGCAGCACGCGCGTCCGCAGGAAGACGAAGTAGGTGTCCAGGACATCGCAGCGGCAGTAGTCGTTGATCGCGGTCGTCTCGCCGCGGTCGTGCATGTCCTGCACCTGGGAACCGTCGACGCCCGACTTGCCCGGTTTGCCGATCAGGTTGGCCAGCAGGTTCAAGCCGCCGCTCAGCCGGGCGGCTCCGAAGTTGGAGACCAGATCGAACAGGTCCAGATGCGTTTCCAAGTTGTATCGATTGCGCGACTGCTCGTACGAACGGGCCTCGACGTTGAACCACGAAGGGACCGAGTAGCCGTAACGATAGGCGGCCAGTTCCAGCACCGGCAGGTCGTAACCGCGGCCATTGAAGCTGACGAGTGTCGGCCGGCCGTAGCCGTTCCACCCCTGCCAGAAGTGCCGGGCGATGACATGCGGTCGGAACAGCGGCGCGTCGAGAACCGCGATGTCGAGCAGCCGGTATTCGGCATCGACCTTCGCGACGGCGACCGAGATCGGCAGCATGAACGTCACCGGAAAGACATCCTTGCCGGTGTCGGCGAGCAGTTCCGACCGGTAGCGGGCGATCGCTTCGGCTGGCTGCAGCGATTCCTTCGGATAGCGGATCTTCGCGACCAGCGCCCCATCCGCCACGGCCTCGATGTCGAAGACCAGATATTGCACGTGCGGCTTGCGATCCGGGTTGGCCATGAGAATTCTTCTTTGGAATGCGGGCAGAGCTTGGGAAGTGAAGACGTTGCCGCGTAAGATAGCCGCCCCGTGAGCAGCGCGAAACGCTGACCGGACAATTACTCTGTCGCGAAAGTTGAACTGTGACGCCTCCCGATCCGCCGCCGATTACTCTGGACCAGTTTCTGAAGACCACGGGTCTGGTGGGAACCGGGGGCCAGGCGAAGGTCGCCATTCAGGAGGGCTACGTGACCGTCAACGGCGAACTGGAAACGCGCCGGCGTCGCAAGTTGTCGATCGGCGATGTGATCCTTGTCGACAACGAACATCGCTTCGTGGTGACGGAAGAGATGATCCGCCGGACGTAGAAACCAATTGAAAAGGGTCGGACGGGCACTCTTGCCCGTCGGTTCTCTTGGAAAAGCAACGACGGGCAGGAGTGCCCGTCCTACGGTGTTTCTGGGCCTTCAACCACGGTGTTCATTGGTCTCGCAAGGTGATTCGATGTCGTCAGAGTCTGTTCGCAGTCCGGAATTGTTGCACCGTGCCTCCAGCCGCCTCTTGATCGTTGACGTTCAGGAGAAGCTGGTGGCGACACTGCCTGAAGCGACGCGCGACCTGTTGCTTGGTTCATGCCGGTTCCTGGCCGAGGGGGCGAGACTGCTCGGCGTGCCGACCTCGATCACCGAGCAGTATCCGCAGGGACTGGGATCGACCGCCGCGGCGCTGCAGGAGTTCTGCGCGGACCGCCCCGCCAAGAAACGATTCAGTTGCGTCGAATGCCTGGGCTGGCCGTCCGCCGCCGAAGCCACCGATGACCGCTTTCAAATCGTCGTGGCCGGCATGGAGACGCACGTCTGCGTCCTGCAAACGGTGCTCGATCTGCTGGCCAGCGGCTATCAGGTGTTCGTGGTCGTCGACGCCGTGGCCTCGCGGCGCGAGATCGACCAGCAAGTCGCTCTTGAACGCTTGGCCGGCAGCGGCGCGATCCCAACGACGGCTGAAGGAGTGCTGTTCGAATGGGCCGAAACGGCGGAAGCGGCCGAGTTCAAACAGCTCAGCAGCTTGGTCAAGGCCCGTGGACTTTGAGATGCCTCCCTGAGATGACTCCAACGGTGGAAGCGACCTGATGGACCCCCTGCAAAAACTTCTCGATCCGCAGACGCTCAACAAACTCAAGGGGCTCGAGCTGAAGGCCCGGATGATTGTCGAGGGGTACGTTTCCGGACTGCACAAGTCCCCCTTTCACGGGTTCTCGGTCGAATTCGCCGAGCATCGCGAATACGTGCAAGGTGACGACCTGCGGTACGTCGACTGGAAGGTCTACGGCAAGAGCGACCGGATCTACCTGAAGCAGTACGACGAGGAAACCAACTTCTCGTGCCATCTGCTCGTCGACAGCAGCGAGTCGATGGCGTACCGCTCGGACAAGGCGGCGTTCTCAAAGTTCGAATATGCCCAGCATGTGGCCGCGGCACTCGGATATCTGATCATCCATCAGCAGGATGCGGTCGGCCTGGCGACGTTCGATTCGGCCGTGCGGCATGTCTTGCGACCATCGAGCACGCCGGCACAACTCAGGCAGTTGTGCCACCTGCTCGACGAAGCCCAGCCGCGCGGCGAAACGTCGATCGGACCGATCCTGCATGACCTGGCCGAACGGATCAAACGCCGCGGGCTGGTGGTGATCCTGAGCGACCTGTTCGACGACCCCGCATCCCTGTTGCTCGGTCTGAAACACTTCCGCCACCGACGTCACGATGTGGTGCTGTTGCATGTGATCGACCCGGCCGAACAGGACTTTCCGTTTGTCGACCCGACGCTCTTCAAAGGTTTGGAAGGCTTGGGCAACCAACACACCGAGCCGCGATCGTTGAAAGCCGCCTATCAGCGGGAATTCGACGCCTTCCTGCGGGCCGTCCGCGGCGGCGCCCGCGACCTGCACATGGACTACGTCCTGCTGAGAACCGATCAACCGCTGGAAGTGACACTGCACGAATTTCTGTCGCGCCGGATGCACAAGGCGACCCGGCACTGAGCCGCTTGCGGTCGTCGATGAGACATTCTTGGTGAGCCGGGCGGCGTCAGCCCCCGGACCCGTGTCGTGAAGAGTCCGGGGGCTGACGCCACCCGGCTCACCAAGACTCCGACGGCAGAAACCTCTCACCGATGACCGCGTGCGGCATGAGCAAACGAATGAGCGACGTTGACCAAAAGTTCATTCGGACCGGTTGCAAGTACACGCCCGCTTCGTGTAGCAGTAGTCGCCCTGTTCTTTCAAAACTCTCGTGGAGCGGATCGATGCCCAAGTTGACGGTTGAAGGTTTTGGTGAGTTCGAAGTGCCGCAAGGGAAGCGCCTGGTGCTCGCGCTCTCCGAAGAAGCGGGTGTCGACCAACTGCACGCCTGCGGCGGGAATGCCCGCTGCACCACCTGCCGGGTCGAAGTGCTGGCCGGGGAACCGGACCAGATGACCGTCGCCGAAAAGACCGTGCTGGCGGCCAAGGGATTGACCGGCGTGCGACTCAGTTGCCAGATGCTCTGCGATCATGACCTGAACGTCCGCTGCATCAGCCGCGTCGAAGGCAGCGGTCGACCAGGGCCGGGCAACACTCCCACCGCTGAGATCGCCCCTCCGCCGGTCTGGACGACGAAATAGGTCGCTGGTCGTCGAATCTGTTTAACCCGGAGCCATCGGCGACGGCAACGTGGGACGGGCCTTGAAGTGTTCCGCACGACTACTGTAGTCCCGTCGCTCCACCGACGGGACGGGATGCCAACAGCATCCCCGCCAGGGTACGTGCCGTCTCTGCGGCGGTCCCGTCGGCGGAGCGACGGGACGACGTGGAGCGACGGGACGACAGCGTGGCGCATCGAACATCACACGACCACCAACAGCAAGATCTCCGATGAGAATTCAGGTATTCCCCCTGCGGCCAATCACGCTCGCCGCCGTCTGTTTTCTGGTGATGAATCTGGTCGCCGCGGCGGACCACATTCGCGACCTGCAAACCAAGGCGATCGAAGCCAGCAAGGCGGAGTTCGGGCACTGGGGTGTCGATCCGGACAACTACAAGCTGTGGGGCACGCACTCCAACCGGCTGATCCCCGTCTACACGTTCGGCACACTCACCGGCGGCACGTCGTCCAACAGGCTTGGTCCCGTCGACCTGCGAAACTATTCGGGAACTAACAGCCCGTATCGCAGTGAGCCGGCGTTAAAGCGGATCTACGGGCGCGTGCCGTCGCACACCGTCAATCCCGATGCCGAATACCTCGATCAAACCAACATTTATGACCTGCAAATGGCGGGGTTCGCCAGCGGTAAGAAGCATGTGTTCCTGGTCATCTTCGACGGCATGGACTGGCAGACCACCCGCGCCGCCGCAATCCACAAGACGCAGTCCGTTGCCTACACCAGCGGCCGGGGGACCGGGCTGCATTTCCAAGACTACCGGGCCGGCGGCACGACGCAGTTCGGCTGCATGTGTACCAGTCCGCACAACCAGGGCACCAAGACCGACCCCAACACGCAAACGGTTCTGAATCCCGGCGGCACGATGTTTGGCGGATACAACGTCGGACGTGGCGGTCCGAATCCGTGGACGCCGGGAACCGATCCGCTGTACCTGATCAGCAAGTCGACCGACAAGGCATTCCTGCATGCGTACACGGATTCCTCCAGTTCGGCCACGAGCATGACCTGCGGCATCAAGACGTTTAACGACGGAGTGAACATCGACCCGACCGGTGTCCCGGTGCGCACGATCGCACATTGGGCACAGGACGAGGGGTATGCGGTCGGTGCCGTCACCAGCGTGCCGATCAGCCATGCCACGCCGGCGGCGTCGTACGCTCACAACGTCGAACGCGACGACTACCAAGATTTGACGCGCGACATGCTCGGCTTGAAGTCGATCGCGCATCCCACCGACCCGCTATCGGGGTTGAATGTCCTGATCGGGGCCGGGCATGGCGATGTCCGCAAAACGGATCTCGTGGCCGCCACAACAACCGAACCCGCGAAGAATCCGCAGGGAACCAACTTCGTGCCGGGCAATCTCTATCTGACAGATGCCGACTTGGCGGCGGTCGACGCGAAGCACGGCGGCAAGTACGTCACGGCGATCCGGACGCCGGGCGTCAACGGTCGACAGCGATTGGCCGAGGCCGCGCACGAGGCGGCCGCGCAGCGCAAGCGGTTGCTCGGCTTCTACGGCACCGCGAAGTTCAAGCATCTCCCGTTCGCCACCGCCGACGGCCGCTTCGATCCGACCGCGGGGCGGGCTGTCGCGGCCAAGACCGAAGTGTACGAACCCGCCGACCTGGAGGAGAATCCGCTGCTGACCGAGATGACGTCCGCCGCCATCACAGTGCTGTCGAAGAACCCCAAAGGCTTCTGGCTGATGGTCGAATCAGGCGACGTCGACTGGGCCAACCACGACAACAACATTGACAGCTCCATCGGTGCGGTCCTCTCGGGCGACGCCGCCGTGAAGACAATCACGGACTGGGTCGAGACGCACAGCAACTGGACCGAGTCGCTCGTCATCGTCACCGCCGACCACGGCCACTACCTGTTCCTCGAACAGCCCGAATTGCTGATCGCGCCGAAGCCATGAATCCGCGCGAAGCCTGTGGGAGCAGCGCCGCACACCAACCCGAAGCGTAAGTTGTGAAGTGGCGCTGTTTTGGATTTACGCCCCAACGGGGCAGCCCTAAGGTAGCCCAGGGCAAGCGACCATCGGGAGCGCCGCCCTGGGTAGCAACCGTCACAGATTGTGGAGCCCTGAAGGGGCGGCCCGATGTCCATCGAATGAATAGTGCCGCCCCTTCAGGGCTTGGTCTTCCCGACAATCCGCCAACCCAGGGCGTTGCCCTGGGCTGGCATAACACCGCCCCTTCGGGGCTGAAATCTGAAAAGGCGCAACTTCAAAAAGCGCAAGCGAGGGCGATCCGTATTGACACCCTCGCTTACGCTTCGGGTTGGTGTGCAACCGCGAACAATCCGGGTAGTCTGTCTCCCTTGCCGAGACACCAACCCCACCCTCCTTCCGGGAATCCGCCTGATGGCCGACGCATCTCCGTTTGCACAGCTTCAAGATCAGCTCCAGGCCGGTGGTTCGGCCGCCGTGTTCGACCAGTTGGCCGCGATCCTCCGTGAGCAGAAGGACTATCACAAGTTGTTCGACGCGCTCTGCGCCCGGAAGAAGCATGAGCTCGGCGCGCCTCTGCATCGGCCGACCTCGTTCGACGACATCCCCGCCGGCAAGCGCGACGAATTCGAGGCGGCGTACATGAACGCGGCGCGCGAGGTCGGGCAGTTGCTGCTGGCCGACAAGAAACTCGGTCAGGCTTGGATCTACTTCCACGCCATCCGCGAAACCCAGCCGGTGCGCGAGGCCCTCGATGCCGCCCCGTTGCCGCGCGAAGCCAATGAGGAATCCGAAGAGTTGATCGATCTCGGCTTCTACAAGCTGGTGCATCCGCTCAAGGGGATGCAGGTGATGCTGCGGACGCACGGCACGTGCAGCACGATCACGTCGCTCGACCAGCAGTTCCAGAACCTGTCGCCCGAACAACGCTCGCAGTGTGCGGCCCTGCTGGTGAAGACGCTGCACGGCGACCTGTTGCAATCGATCCAGCACGAGGTCAAGCAGCGGATGCCGTTCGCTCCACCGGCCGCCACGCTGCGCGAGTTGATCGCCGGGCGCGAGTGGCTGTTCGCCGACAACAACTATCACATTGATGTCTCGCACCTGCACTCGACGGTCCGCTTTGCTCGGTCGTTGAACGCCGACTGTCCCGAACTGAAGCTGGCGCTGGACCTGGCCGAGTACGGTTCGCAGTTGTCGACGCAGTTCCAGTACGCGGGCGAGGCCCCGTTCGCCGAGTTCTATCCCTCGCACGTCCAGTTCTTCAAGTTCCTGCTGGGCGAGAACCGCGACGCCGCGCTGGCCTACTTCCAGCAGCAACTCGAACGTGAGCCCGACGCGCCCGACCAGGCGCTGGTCGCCTATGTGATGGTCGACCTGCTGGCCCGCACCGAACAACTCGACAAGGCCCTGCCGCTGGCCGAGCAGTATCTGGTGAAAGCCGACCCCGACTTCGCAGCCGCCTTCGCCGAACTCTGCCAGCAAGCCCGCCGCTTCGACGTGCTGCTCAAGAGCGCCGAAGACCGGAATGACCTGGTGACGTACGCCGCGGCGCTCGTGCAGAAGAAATAGCCGGATCTCGGACATTCAGCAGGAATTGGTCGACCCGTAGGACGGATTTCCAATCCGTCCGGCGTTGACGGACGGATTGGAAATCCGTCCTACGTCGCTGGTAGTTGATTTCGTGCGGACTGTCTCGGACATTCCGAGGCGGTCGTCCTACGGTGCAGGTTCGCCCCTCTTAGTTCTACTGTGATGGTTCATTTCAACGGGAGGATTGCAAAATGAGAATTGCAAATTGCAAATTGGAAAATGAAAGGCGGAGCCGCGAGAGGCCCCGCAGGGTCTGACGGCTTTTCGAGAGCGAAGTGGTTGCCAGTGGCGCTTAGAGTAGTGCCTGCTTCGCT
>JAYTIB010000183.1:0-5990 GCA_043732205.1 Schlesneria sp.
CGCCCCTTCAGGGCTCCAATTCTTGTGACGGTCGCTACCCAGGGCGGCGCTCCCGATGGTCGCTTGCCCTGGGCTAACTTAGGGCTGCCCCTTTGGGGCGTAAATCCAAAACAGCGCAACTTCAAAACTCACGCTGCGGGTTACTGTTTCCGCAGCGTCGTTCGACTACGGGAGCCGCGCCGTTGCCGCCCCGCGATTTGATCCGGTCGGATCGAGCGTGCCCGGCTTTGTGGCGTGGACTCGCACTTCGGACAGGACGCTCAACAGTCGCGCGGGAAACAGGCCGATCACCAGCAGCAACACCGCACAACCACAGCCCGTGACCAATGACGCGCGCCGACCCTGCGGCAGGGTGCGCGCGATCGGCTGCTCCAGCAACATGACCCGCGCGAATCGGATCACGACGCCCGCCGTCAGCAGTGTGGCGGTGGTGGTTGCGATCAACAGCAGGATCAGTCCGGCATGGGGAGTCCCACCGTCATGCCCGCCGGCCGCGCGCACATTCAGTCCCGCGACCATCAGCAGCCAGTTGGCCCAGAAGCCCCACAGCGGAGGCTGACCGATCAGACTCGCGAGCACGACCAGCAGCGCGGCCGCGGTGACCGGTTGCAACCGCCCCAGTCCCAGCAGCTCATCAATGAACTCCACTTCGCGTCCGTCCCGCGACAGGTACGAGAACAATAGGAACAGCCCCGCCAATCCCAATTGGCTGGCACCCAACGCGAACAGCAGCAGCGCCAGCGAACCGGGCTGCCCTCCCGCCGCCGCCAGACTGTGTGCGGGTGTTGCCAGGTCCGACGTGGAGGCCATCAGTCCGACAGTCAGCCAGGCCGCATGCAACATCGGGATCGACGTGGCCCAGCGGCGCAGGCGTCCTTCGCCGTTCATCAATCCCAATCCCGCCAACGCCCCCGACACCACACACGTCAGTCCCGCGACGACCAGCAGCATCACCAGCATCTCGTCGCGATACCCCACCCAGACGTATCCGCACAGCCGCGCCAGCCCCAGCACACCGGTCAACTGGCCTCCGACGAGCACGCAGCCCGCCGTCCAATAACCGACGTGGCGGCTGCCTTCGATGATTGCGACATGCCACGGGACGAGGCCGATGCGAGCACCCAGTCCCGCGACGATCAAGCCAATCGCCAGCAGTCCCAGCTTCGAACCCGCACCAATCACGGTGTGACCATCACCAGGAACATACGCGTCAGTCAGCGTTTGTCGTATCTCGTCGAACTGTGTCGACGCGGTGACATTGGCGAGGAGCGCGATCCCGAGCCACAGACAACACGACGTCGCGATCCCCAGCCATAGACAGACCTCGTCGCGCGGCGGCGACTGGCCGTTGGAGTCTGAGTCATGTTGTCGGTCTGAGTCATGTCGTCGGTCAAAGTTGAGGTCACGTTGTCGATCGGCAGTCTCCAGCCGATCAATCTTGCGAAGTGCCCACGACGCGAACTGCACGATCTCGGCCGACAGCGCCATCGTCACCAGATCATTGGCCGAACCAACCAGCATCGCGCCCGCGATCAGGAAACAGAGAAACCCCAATCGCTCGGCCGTTCGAACATCGAGTGACCGGATCCCGAACGAGCCGATGCCGAACAGCGCTCCCATCACCAGCGCCAGCCATTGCGTGGCAACCGAGAAGGGATCGGTGGACCAGATCAAACGCGGGACGTCACCGGCAGCGACAGTGTCCGGCGGAATGTCACCGGTGATGATCAACCAGGCGGCCGCCAGCATCGCCGCCAACCAGACTCCCTCGTACCAACGTGATGACCGCACCCACCGACTCAGGATCAGCGCCACCCCGCCCACGGCCAGCAGCAATGTCGGCGCAGCGGGGATCGGCATGAACGGAAACTCGTTCGCGAATGGTGGCGAAGGTCGGACACGGAGGCAAACTCAATACCGCATCCCGGCCCGACAATCCATGCCGACGCTTCGACGTCGTCGACGTTGACGCGGCGAACACGAGGGACGCGACGCGAGTACCGTAGTCCCGTCGCTCCGCCGACGGGACCGTCAATAAGGCGAGCGGCTTGAATTGGCATACAAGCACGCAGCGCAAGCGAGTGAGTTCCCAGACGCACTTGCTTGCGCATCGTGCTTGTATGTGGGAAAACTTTCATCTGCCGCTCGCGTAACTGGTGAACACACAGTCCGGGACGCTCGATCCGGCGCGTCCCGTCGGCGGAGCGACGGGACTACAGGGTGGCTGCGTCGCCGCTGGTGATTCAATCGGGCCGTGGTCATAATCCGCCGACGCCATGTCTTCTTGCGGTCTCTCCCCGGTTCAGCAGATGAGGTTTCGCGATGATCGCTTCCCCGGTGCATTGGCAGGCATGCGGCGCATCGCGCCGTCGCATGGCGTTGGTCCTGACACCACTGCTGTTCGGTCTGGCTGCGACTCTGATTGGATGCGGCCTGCTTGGCGGAGTGATCGTGGCCGCCGATGAGGCTTCCGCGCCGGGGCCCAAGATCGAACCGATCGAATTCGTCTCCACCGCCGCGCCGCAGGCCGATCCCACCGGCTCCGGCACGTCGTCAGCATCTTCGTCGCCGTGGGGCTTTGCGATCTTTTCTCCCGACAGCAAGTTGATCGCCACCGTGGCTCAACCGGTCGGCGAGGGGCTGAAGGGGGAAGTCATCGTCTGGAATGCGGCGGATGCGAAGAAGCTGTGTCAATTCACTCAACCCGGCCGCATCGTGGCGGTCGCGTTTTCTCCCGACGGCAAGCTGCTCGCCATCGGGCCGGGCGGACCTCAGTTCGGTGTCTCGCTCGTCGACACCAAGACCGGTGACATTCAACAGACGTTGCCCGGCCCCGTCGCGCAGGCCAATTGTTTGGCGTGGTCCGCCGACGGAAAGCGGCTGGCACTCGGAAGCACGGTGGACAAGAGCGTGCGCGAATGGGATGTTTCGAAGAAGCGGTTCGTGAAGGCGCATGAGATTGATCTGGCACATGTCCTCGCGGTCGGTTTCGCGAAGGACGGAACGTTGCTGGCTGTCGGCTCGCCGGCCCGCGAACGCCTGCTGCTGCATGTCGTGGACGTGGCCACCGGCAAACCGGTGCAGACACTGACCGGTCACAAGGAGACGATCGAAGCGGCCGACTTGTCGGGCGACGGCACGCGGGTCGTCTCGGTTGGATGGGACGCCACCGTGCGCGTCTGGGACGTGGCCAAGGGGGAGACCATCGCCGAACTGAAGGGACACAAGCGGGGGATCAACACCGTTTCGCAATCGACGGATGGCAAGCGGGTCGCTTCGGCCAGCACCCGCGAATTCAAGCTGTGGGACGGTGAAAAGAAGGAACTGCTGTCGGACCTCGGCGGCGAAAACAACGGGCCCAAGCTGGTCGCGATGTCACCCAACGGAACATGGCTGGTCTCGATCCTGCGAGATGGTTCCGCACATTTGTGGGACGTGGAGAAGAAGTCGGAACGAACGACACTCGACCGCGATGCCAAGACCACTGAGACCGCGGGCACCGATACTCTTGGCAGCGACGAGAAGCCGGGAGCACCGCCGCCATCAGATGCTCCCGAACCGGAAGCGATTCAGGCGCTGGCCTACTCGCGCGATGGCAAGTGGCTGGCGATCGCCCGCGAAGATGGACGGATCTCGATTCGCACCGCCGCCGATGGCAGGGTGCATCGTGAACTGGAAGCCTTCGGCGATGTCGCTTCGAGCGTCGCGTTCAGCCCCGACAGCAAGCTGCTCGCCTCGGGGAGTTTCGACAAGGTGATCAAGATCTGGAAGGTCGAGAGCGGCGAGCAGGTGGCCGAGTTGCCGGGCCACGCGAACTGGGTCTTCGGGATCGCGTTCTCACCCGACGGACAGTCACTCGCCTCCGCCAGCTACGACAAGACGGTCCGGCTGTGGAACATCGCGGAGGCGAAGGAGCTCGCCACGTTGAGCGGCCACACCGCCGGAGTTCGCGCCGTGACATTCACACGCGACGGCAAGCATCTGATCTCTGGCGGCAGTGATCGCACGGCCATCGTCTGGAACATCGAGACCCGGATGCCGGTCGCGACGCTCAAGGGACACACCGCCGCCGTCCGCGACATTGCCTGTTCGCCCGATGGCGGCACGGTCGCCACCGCCAGCGAGGACGCGACCATCAAGCTGTGGAAAACCGAGGACTGGACCGAGCGCGCCGTCGCCAAGGGAGCGGACGGCGTGATGTTCTGGTGTCTGGCCTTCTCGCCGCAGGGTCGCACGCTGGCGGGCGGTGCCTTCGACGGTACGATCAAACTGTTTGATCCGAGTGACGGCCGGGAACGATCCACGCTGCGCGGTCCGACCGATGCCGTCACGTCGGTCGCCTTCGCGCCGGATACCCATGAAATCATCGCTGGCAGCATCGACAAGTCGTTCCGTCGCTGGAAGGCTCAAAGCGTTAGCGTTACGACGGGAGCGACGGGCGAAACCAAGGCCCCCGAACTGAAGCCGGCCGAAGCAGTCACCACGTTGAATGCCATCACGCTCAAGGTCGGGCAGCCGGTTTCGTCGCTGGCCTTCGACAAGCCGGGCCGTCAATTGGCGGTCGGCACCGGCGGCTACCGCACCGCCGGCGCGCTGCAGTTGTGGGATGTCCTCAAGCACGAGAAGAAGTGGCAATCGCCCGATTTCAAGTTTGGTTTGCCCTGCATCGCGTTTTCGCAGAACGGTCAACAGCTCGCCGTCGGCAACTTCGCCGACAACTTCCTGCGGCTGTTCAACGCGGCCGATGGCGAGAAGTTGAAGGAGCTGCGCGGCCATCGATCCAAGGTGCATGGCATCGCGTACTCGCCCAACGGCAAGTACTTCGCCACCGCCTCACTGGACAGCGACATCAAACTGTGGGACGCCGCCACGAACCGGGAAGTGAAGACGTTCCTCGGTCACAAGGACTATGCGTTCACAATTGAGTTCTCACCGGATGGCAAGCTGTTGCTCAGCGCCAGCGCCGATCGAACCGCGCGGCTGTGGAGTGTCGACACCGGCAAGGAAGTGCGCGAACTGACAGGACAGGTGGGGCTGGTCCAGCAGGCGACGTTCTCGCGGGACGGCCTGCGGATCGCGACCGCCAGCTCCGACGGAACCAGCCGCGTCTACGATGCCATCACGGGTGATTACCTGTTCACTCTGCGCGGCCACCGGAACAAGATCGACTCCGTGGTGTTCTCACCCAACGGCAAGTTGATCGCGACCGGTGCCAGCGACCGCACCATTCGGCTGTGGGATGCCACGTGCGGTGCCGAACTGCTGAAGCTCTCGCAGGAAGCCGCCGTCCGGGTGGTGCTGTTTTCGCCCGACGGCAAACAACTGGCATCGGGATGCGACGACAAGACCGTCAAGCTGTGGGACGTGGCGGCGTTCGGGACGAAGTGAAAAATACTCCGCGCACCTTTGAATGAGTCGATTTCACGTTTAGCCCCAACGCCAACGGCGCGGGAGCAAGCGTAGGTGAACCGTTGATCTCGCGCACGCCGTTGGCGTTGCGGCTAAACGTCCTACGAGAGTCTGCGTGAAGGATTCTGTTCAGTTCTTGGCCGCACCCGTTTGTTCCAAGACTCGTCCCCGCGCCTTGAACGGGATCGGCTGCGGACGGTCCCCGATCTTCACGAAGAACTCTTCTTCAAACGCGCCCGGAGTGTCGGGGGCCGTGAATGTCACCGGCAGGCTGTGGACGGTCGAATTGAGCTTGTCGAGTTTGACCTTGAAGGCGTCGTCCTGCAGCTTCGAAGTCTCCTTCTTCTCGCGGTACAGCTCGTCGATCTTGAACGGCTTCTTCCCGCGAACAATCACCCGCTCGGTTTTCGACTGCCCGGGGGCCAGCGCGCCAAACGACAGGTCGGTGATCGCGATGTCCGCTTCGATCTTGGCTTCCACAGGGACCGACACCTGCGGGTTGTTGGCATCGTCGGTCACGAGGACGATCTGGTCGCGCAGAGTTCCGATCGGGGCTTGTGGATTGAGGGTGACTGTCAGTT
>JAYTIB010000184.1:0-2228 GCA_043732205.1 Schlesneria sp.
GACTGGCTGATCGCCGAACGCTGTTTCTCTCTGCTTTTTACCGCAGCGCCCCGAACCGGAGCACCGGTTTGCTCGAACCACGCCAGTCCGTACGTGTGAGCGGCCAGACTGGTGATGACATCGTTGTCGCCGTCGCCATCCACGTCGTAAGCGAACATGTCAACTCCGCCCGGCCCGGCGAACTGGTACTTGTGACTTGTCCAGAGCGGATCGCCTTCGACCGACTTCGGCTGTTCGTACCAGCCCCCCTTCCAGATCACGTCCTGCCGGCCGTCGCCGTTGATGTCGCCGACACCGAGCCCGTGCCCGAACGGATACTCGCCGACGTTCTCGGAGATCGCATGCCAGACCCACGGTTGATCGGGCTTCGTCACGTCGAACGTCGCGAAGCCAAACTGGCCCGCGTGGTTGCAGACCAACTCCGGCTGCTCGCTGCCGACGAGGTTCACGAATTGTGGCGACTCATTCCCGACGCCACCGAAGACGTCGCGCGTCGGCCAATGAGGGGCCTCGGCGACCGTCTGGCCGGGATTCACGTAGAGCTTCGCCGCTGAACCGGGCAACCCGACGCTGACCAGATCGTTCCAGCCGTCTCCCGTGAAGTCGTAGACCCACGTGAAAAAGTTGCCCGAGTACCCGTCGCGGTTCTGCGGCTTCGGGTCATAGATTTCGTGCTGCTTGGTGAACTCCGGCCCCTCGAACCAGAGTGGCCCGTGAACGACATCGGGCTTGCCGTCCTTATTGATGTCACCGAAGTTCGCCCCCTCGGAAAAGTAGACATCGGTGAGCTGCTGCCGCTCAAACTTGTGGACCACCAGGTCTTCGGCACCGGCCAGCGAGCCACATGTCAGAACGATGCAGGACCACAGGCAAATCAACGAGGGTCGGAGCATGGCGGCAGTCTCGCAAAAGGACTTCAATCAGCGGCGTGTCGACACAAGGCAGTCGCGGTGAAGTATGCCGCCTGCGTCTGCCGACAACAATTCACGAGCGATCTTCAGGGACATCAAGTACAGATCGTCTTGCCGACGGACACATCAAGCGGCACACTGATGCCTCAAATGTGGCGTCCGCGACTTCAGCGACCATTGGTTCAGGAGCGACATCGGTGACGAGCAATCCTCTCTGCAAACCTTGGGAACATGCCTTGTCGCGCCGGCAATGGCTCGGCGCATCCGCCGCCGCTACGGGAGCGCTGGCCGTCGGCGGAATCGACGGGCTGATCAGTCCCGCTGTCGCCAGCGAATTGGCCGCCAACGACAAGCAAGTGCTGTTCGTCTGGATCGACGGCGGGATGAGCCAGTACGAAAGCTGGGATCCCAAACCGAACACGCAGTTCGGCGGACCGTTCCGGCAGATCGCCACATCGCTCCCCGGCTTGCACATCAGTGAATTGATGCCGCAGACGGCGAAGGTGATGCATCATCTCTCGCTGGTCCGCAGCATGTGTACCCAGGACAACTCGCATTCGGCCGGTGTGCCGCGCATTCAGCGCGGTGATCCGAAGAACCGCGGCGTCACTTATCCGTTCTTCGGGTCGGCGGTTGCCAAGCTGTTGGGCGCCGGGTCCAGCGGGCTGCCGCCGTATGTCTCGATCAAGCCGGGCAGCGGCGGATTCCTCTATCAGGATGCGGGGTTCCTGGGCGCGAAGTACGGAGCCCTGGCGTTCGGCGACGGCAAGCCCCCGGAAAACCTGTTGCGGCACGCGACGATCAGTGAAGAGGACGATCAGGCGCGGAACTCGCTGCGCGCCACCCTGAACAAGCGCTACGCCGAGCGTCACCGGCACGACAACGCCGAAGCGCACGCCGCCGTGTATGACATGGCCGCCTCATTGATGAAGCGGCAAGACCTGTTCGACGCCACCAAGCTGTCGCCCCAGGATGTGCAGCGTTACGGTTCGCACGAGTTCGGCCGGCACATGCTGCTGGCGAGAAACATGCTGGACGCGGGAGTCCGCTTCGTGAAGGTGACGAGCTATGGCTGGGACACGCACGGCGACAACTTCCTCGGCCACCGCAGTCTGATGCCCCGGTTCGACCAGGCGTATTCCGCGATCATCGAAGATCTGCACGAGCGGGGCATGCTGGACCGGGTGCTGGTGATTGCGATGTCCGAATTCGGCCGCACCCCCCGCATCAACGGCCACATCGGCCGCGACCACTGGCCGGAAGCTTGGTCCCTGGCCCTGGCCGGCTGCGGCCTGAAGCGCGGCACGGTGATCGGCA
>JAYTIB010000185.1:0-2228 GCA_043732205.1 Schlesneria sp.
AGTCGCGTGGCGGACGATCTGTTCTGGCTCGGCTGGTCGATGGCGCGGGTCGATTTTCTGGCGCGCATCATCCGGGCGGTGACCGAGCGGTTGACGACCGATCCGGAATCGAGCGAGGAACTTCCCGCGCTGGTGCGGGCGCTGGCCGAGCAGGGTCAGCTCGAAGCGACCTTCGCCGTCGAAGCGTTTTCGGGCCTGCTGCCCAAGCTCGAAGGAGTGTTGCCGGACGCCGTGTTCGATGTCGCGGACGTTCAGGGATTGGGATTCGCCGTCACCGAAATGTTGCGGATCGGCTCGCTGGTCCGGGACCGGTTGTCTCCCGACACCTGGCTGACGATCCATCAAACGACCTCGGATTTTCTGGAGGACAGTTCTCCCGAGCGACCGGACTCGGCGGGACTGCTGGCCCGCCTGAACATGTTGATCGTGGACCTGGCTGCGGTGAGCGGTCTGCTGGAGGACGGCATGATTCGCGGCCCGGCGTGGCGGTTCCTCGAACTGGGCCGCCGCATCGAACTCGGACGCAACGTCGCCTCGTTGTTGCGGACCGTCGTGTCATCCGGCGAGCTTCAGAACCGTGCCGTGCTGCGCGCGTTGCTCGAGGTCTTGGACTGCCGCATGACGTACCGCTCGCGATACCTCGACAATGTCCAGCCGAACGCCGTGCTCGACCTGTTCATCTCCGACGAGACCAATCCGCGGTCGCTGGCGTTTCAGGCGGTGGCGATCTCCGAGCATGTCGATGCGCTGCCGCAGGACCACACCAGTCCGCTGCACACCGAGGAAAAGCGGTTGGCGATGGCGGCTCTGCATGCCGTCCGGATGGTCACGCCGCAACAACTCGAAGCCGCGCAGCCGGACGAGCTTCAGCAACTGCTGCTCGATGTCGATGGCCAGTTCCGATCGCTGACCGATCTGTTGCAGTTGCGCTATCTGCTGCACTCGGGCACGCCCCGGCAGATCACGGGTGAGGGAAACGTCTTCACATGAAGTACCGCGTGACCCACCTGACGACCTATCACGGAGACCAGCCGGTTTCCGTCTGCCACAACGAGGCCTGGCTGAAGCCGCGCGACACGCCGTTTCAGCGTCTGGAAGATCATCAGTTGGAGACCAATCCCCCGCCGACCAGTTTGGCTCAGCGGCACGATTACTTCGGCAACAACGTCTGGGCGTTCTCGTTCAACCGCGGTTACGATGAGATGATTGTCACATCTGTCAGCGAGGTCACGCTCAATGAACGGACGATCCCGCCCGTCGATCAGACACCTCCCTGGGAACAGATCGCGGAGACGTTGCGGAGGCCCGCGTCACCCGATGATCTGGCCGCGTGCGAGTTCACGTTCGACTCGCCGCGCAGCGTGGGGAACACGGCTCTGGCCGAGTACGCCCGCCAGTCGTTTCCCGCCGGTCGACCGTTGCTCGAAGGGGCCGCCGAGTTGACGGAACGGATTCACCGCGACTTTGAATTCGATCCGCGCGCGACGACCGTGACGACTCCCGTGGACGAAGCCTTCCGGTTGCGACGCGGGGTCTGCCAGGACTTCGCCCATCTCGAAATCGCGGCCCTGCGATCATTGGGTTTGGCCTCGCGATACGTTAGCGGCTACTTGCGAACCCGCCCCGCGCCCGGCCAGCCGCACCTGGTCGGAACCGATGCCTCGCACGCCTGGCTGTCGGTTTATCTGGGTCACGGCGAGTGGCTCGATCTCGACCCGACGAACAACCTGTTCCCGAGCTTGGAGCACATCACCGTCGCCTGGGGCCGCGACTACGGCGACGTCTGCCCGCTGAAGGGCGTCCTGATCGGCGGCGGCGGGCACTCACTCAGCGTGAGCGTCGATGTCGCCCTGATCGAAACGGATGATTCGCCGTCGTAGGGTCTGACCTCCGTCCAATGTCGTCTTTCGCTCCGCGAAAGAACGTCCTTTCGCGGAGCGAAAGACGACAATCTCACGATCATTCCGTCGATGAACCCGTCTGCCCCTGGTTCTGTGACATCGACATCAGCGGCGGGACCGGTTCGACGGCGAGGGGCCGCACCGCGAAGAAGGCGTCGAAGATGGCGGCGTCGAGATCGTTGAGCTTGGACTGCAACGAGTCGATGAACTCGTGCAACCCGATCTGGATGATGTCGGCGGCTTGAGCGAATTCGAACTCCGCGCGGAGCCGGCCGATGCGCCGTTCGGCCAGCGAACGATACGTGCCCGCCGGTGAACCGGTGATCG
>JAYTIB010000186.1:0-2227 GCA_043732205.1 Schlesneria sp.
AAGCCTACGCCCGACGACCAAAATCCACCCAATTCAAAAAGCGAAAACCCAAAACTCCCGAACCCAAACCAGACTCTTAAAGTAAGTGCCATTGGGCTAGCGCCGCCCGGCTCACCAAAACTCTAACTGGAGAAACGTCTCATCGAAGACCGCACGAGGTATAACCATTGGACCACGACCTGAGTTCTTGCGAACTCAGCTACGGCACCGTGAATAATCCGGGTTTGTCGCCGGACCGGTGATGACCCCGCGCCGCTACCTCTTGCTGACGCCCCCGTCACGCGGTACGGTTTGCTCGTCTCAGAGGCTGTCCGAAAAGCCGCCGTGGCTAGGAGGCCGGGAGTCTTTTTCATGCCGCACAGTCTCGATTTGAGCGTTCTTGAGCGAGTCGTGCGGCATGAAAAAGACTCCCGACCCCTTCTCGGATAGCCTCTCAGGCTGTGTTGCCAGCGCCTCGAATCTCCGGGTTGCCGGCCGTGGAATTCACTCGGAATTGTTCTTGATGTCCTCGCTCCGCGCGTTTTGTCTGGCAGTTGTGGTTTCGCTCGCGGCCGATGGTATCGCGTGGGCGGACGTGAAACTGCCGGCGGTGATCGGCGATCACATGGTCCTGCAGCAGGGACACGAACTTCCCTTCTGGGGATGGGCGGAACCGGCCGAGCAGATTTCGGTGACCGTCGCCGGCAAGATGGTCACAGCCACCACTGCCGCCGACGGACGCTGGTCCCTGCGACATCCGGCCGTCACAAAGTTCGGCCCCGTGGAAGTGACGGTGTCGGGGAAGAACACGATCGTCCTGAAAGACGTGTTGGTGGGCGATGTCTGGATCTGCTCCGGGCAGTCCAACATGCAGTGGCGGGTTCTGGAAACGTCGGGCTCGAAGGAGAAAATCGCCGCGGCTACGCTGCCGGGCATCCGGCTGTTCCAGGTCGAACGCCAGACCGCGTTGGAACCGCAGTCCGATGTCGAGGGACGCTGGATCGAATGTTCCCCCGATTCGGTCGGCGACTTTTCGGCCGTCGGCTACTTCTTCGGCAAGGAACTGCATGCCCGGTTGAACAATCGCCCGATGGGGCTGATTGAGGCCGCGTACGGGGGATGCGGTGCCGAGTCGTGGGTCAGCGAGGCCACGTTGAAAGCCGACCCGATCTATGCGCAGATCCTCGAAAAGACCGCGGCCGCCAACCGCGATCCCAGCCAGGCCAACACCCCCAATCGGGCCACGGTCTTGTACAACGGAGTCATCGCGCCGCTGCAACCCTTCGCCATCAAAGGAGCGATCTGGTATCAGGGCGAACAAAATGCGGCCCGTGCCCACCAGTACCGAACGCTGTTCCCCGCGCTGATCAAGGACTGGCGTCGCACGTGGGGACAGGGTGATTTCCCGTTCCTGTTCGTCCAGTTGCCCAACTACATTCCCGACAAGACCAAGCCGGACCATCCGGCGGAACCGGAATCGAGCGCGTGGGCGGAACTGAGGGACGCACAGCGGCACGCCCTGTTGACACCGAACACGGGCATGGCGGTCACGATTGACTTGGGCGACCCGCGCGACATCCATCCCACGAACAAACAGGACGTCGGTCGTCGATTGGCGCGGCAGGCGTTGTCCGTGGCATACGGCCAGGCCATTCCCGCTTCGGGGCCGCTGTACCGTTCGATGTCGGTCGTTGGCGACGAGGTGCATCTGCAGTTCCACCACATCGGCGGCGGCCTGGTGGCGCGGGGCGACGAACTGAAGGGATTCTCCATCGCCGGAGCCGATCAGAAATTCGTCTGGGGCAGGGCCACGATCGTCGGGGGCAAGGTGGTCGTCACATCGGACCAGGTTCCGCAACCGGTCGCCGTGCGCTATGCGTGGGCCGACAATCCCGACTGCAACCTCTACAACAAGGACGGCTTCCCCGCCTCGCCGTTCCGCACGGACGACTGGCCCGGAGTGACGTTCAACGTCCAGCGGTGAAACATCGCTGCCAACCCGGACGAGTCATGGTCCCGATGATTCGGTGACAGCGTGTCAGTCGAGCCGCGAGCGTGTGTCAGTCGAGCCGCGCCCGTGTGGGAGCGGTCAAGTTCTTGTAGCCCGCTCCCTCACGGTCGCGGCTCTTCTGCGGACAGGAATCATCCGGGTTAGGACCGTTCGAGAATTAACTGTCGCATTGTCGCTGATCGCTCCGCGATCAGAACGTTGGATCGCGGAGCGATCCACGACAATAATTTCTCGAAC
>JAYTIB010000187.1:0-15375 GCA_043732205.1 Schlesneria sp.
TCGGGATCTTCGGTCTCGACGGCCGGTTCGGTGATTGGCGAGCCGTCGCCTTCGCCCTTCAGATGCAGTGTCATCCAGCCCAGCATCGCTTCGCGCATCGGCCGGTTGTAGTTGTGCTCCGACTCGATGATCGTGTGCCGCACGGCGGCGTCCTTGTACAACCCGGCGATCGCTTCGAGCCGCGTGAAGGACTTCTTCGCCTCACCGACCGAGAATTGAAAGGCGTCGCGCGTCGCGCTGGTGACCATCAAGCCGCGATGCGCGGCGAGGCCGAGCACGTCACCCTCTTCGGTGAACTTCAACGCTCCCGGCACCACTTCGCACATGCAGCAGGCAGCGCTGAGGTACGACTGATAATTGCCGACCGAACAGGTGGGGACGACACAGCGGAACCGCTCGTCGAACGCGCCCGCATACATCGATTGATTTCCGCCGCCACTGGCTCCGGTGATGCCGATCCGATCGGGATCGACCTCGGGCCGGGTCTGCAGGTAGTCGACGGCCCGCATGTTTTCGTACACCTGCAGGCCGGAGAGTGGCAGGCCGACGGGGAACAACGTGGCCGCCACCATCTCGCCGTGGTACTCGCCGAGTTTCTTGCCGATGCCGCGTTCTCCCGCGCCGAAGGCATCGACACAGAGCACGAAGAACCCGAGCTTGGCCGCCGCGATGCAGCGCGACTGCACCACCGGATCCTGCTTCGCCCCCGCCCAGTGGCCGTGAACGTTCAGGATCGCGGGCAGGCGGCCGGGCATGTCGGGCACATACGCATTGGCGGTCATCCAGACGCCGGGTCGCGTCTGAAAGATCAGCTTTTCGACCCGGTAACCGGCTCGCTCAAACTCACCGAGCTTTTGCGGTTCGAGATCGCACGGCTTTTCCGGAAAGCCACCCCAGGCGGCGGCGAGTCGCGTCTTCAACAACGCGCGGCGATGTTCCCATTCGTCCCTCGACGTCGGGGCCTCGTCCCCCTGGCGCATGTTCACCGCCTGCTGTTTGACAAACGGATTGAACTGCAGCGGACCGGCCACCGCGTCGTCGGACCAAGCCGTCACCGGCGACAGGGTCGCGAACCCACAGAGCATCACCGCCCAACCCAGCATCACCGCGAATCGAGATCGCATCATTTGTCCTTCGAAGTCAGTCGATGGGGAACGCAGGTCGTCCGAACCCGCCGGTCCGGACGAGAGAGGCACGAACGTCAGTCATCACGAGTTTTCGGCGGGGGCGCAGGGGCGGCGGTCTTGATCGGGAGCGCGTCGAGTTTGACTTCCAGCGGCAGGTCGAGAATCAACGTCGGGGCTTCGTAAACAAAGTGGTACTGCGTGGCCGGCCCGGGGAGTTTCTCCCACCGGTAGTCAACCCCCACCGCGCCGTTCGCCTGCAGGGATGTGTCGTAGTCGGTGAAGTCGAACCGCTGCCGCGTGGCGTTTTCGAAGTAGACCGCGTTGTGAAACATCCATGTGCGATGCGATTCAAAGGCCGGGCCGCCCGCGTCGTAACCAACGGTGACTTTGATCCCGGCCCGCAACCGGTCTTCGGGAAGCGGCTCGAACGCCACGTCGCGCAGTCGAACGGTCACACCGCCGCGCCGGCGGGCTGTGCCGGGGGTTTGAGCGGTCTGGTCAAACACGATCCGTTCGGTGCCCGCCGCGAGTTGCACGGCCAACCGACCGCGCACGTCGACCGACAACCGATCGTCTTCCTTGGCAGAGTCTGCGCGTTTGGGAAACACATAGTCGAATTGCACCGGGACGTCGCGCCCCGCATCGCCGACAGGCAGCTCGTACTTCGCGGCGGGATTCCAGGGTTCGAGCAGTTGTTCGTCCGTCTGCTGTTGTCCGTCCGCGCGGCGCGCGGTCAGATCGGCGGCGGCGAAGTGCAGAAACAACGGACGCAGTCGAGGCTCCAAACCGACCGTGCCGGAGATTCGCAACAACCGCGTCGACATGCTGCCGACGATCGGACGGACTTCGGCCGAATGAATGGCCAGTCGAAACGGCCCCGTGCGTTGGACCATCAGTTCCACGCGATCTTTCGGCACTCGCGGGCGAAGCTGCAAGACTCCCTGCTGGGCGTTGAAGACCGATTGCAGCTTCAGTCGCGCGCAGATGTCATCCAGACATTCCCAGAAGGGCCGATCGTCGAAGTCGACCCGCAGGGACTGGGTGGCCAGCGCACGCGCGTCATCGGCGAGTTCCACCCGGTTGCGGGTCTGGGTTGTGAACTCATTGAGCAGCGCGGCGACGGACAGTTCCCCCGAGAGCCGGACGTGTGAAGCCAGCGCGGATTCGCGCGCCGCCCGCCGTTCCAGTTGAAAGCGAATCCGCTTCAACGACTCGGGCACGGCATAGCCCGACGTCAGCTCCGGAGCGGGGAGGTACGTCAGAACTTCGGGGCCGAGATCGAGCAACGACCGTTCGGCCTGCGACCGCTCGGCCAGCGTCTGCGAGTCGAGTTGCTTGATCAGGGCTTCCACTGCGGCACGGCGTGTCGTCAACGTCGATGGCGCGGGTTCGTCGGCTCCCGCGGCGCTCCCCGGCACAACCGCCGAGATCCGGACGGCCAGCAGTCCCAGTGCCATTGTCAGAACCGTCAATCGCCGCACGATTCAATTCCTTCGGAGTGGCCGCCCAGTCTACAGCCGCGGTTCCCGAACGGAAACCAGCCGTCCCGTGGTTTGGTCCGGCGGAGCCGTTCAAACCAAGCTAGGTTTTGGCGAAGCGATGAGAAGATGTCGGTTGGTGGGGTGTTGATATCCCGCATGCGGCGGAACTGACACATTCGAGTCGTTTAACCCAGAGCCAACGGCGAAGGTGTCGCGTGCCAGCGCCCGATGCGTGTGCCGACCGTGCCAGCGGAGACGGACGCAGTTGCCCGCTCCGCCTTCGCCGTTGGCTCAGGGTTAAACGAAGCCGCCTTTCGGCCACAACCAAAGAGTCAGAAGCAGAACCACAGATTTCACAGATGACACAGATCAGACGAAGACCAAATGCATTCTTCTCTTACCTCTTCATCTGTGAAATCCGTGAAATCTGTGGTCTCACTGCTGCCTCTTCGCCGGAGTCATCGGCCGGTTCCGAAATGCGTGCAGCACGACAAGAAGTTGACGAATAGTAGTACGACACCGTCTGAAACGTGTGAGTGATGACCGCGCGGACAAACGAAGACTCACTTCACGTCTCTTGGAACTGGCATTCAAGGAGTAGCCGATGTGTTGGACTCGCTGGCTCGTGGCAACCTGCCTTGGGATCGGGGCCGTGTTGGCGTGGTGTCTTCCCGGCGAGGCCGGTGAACCGATCGCCCTGCTGGAGGTGAAGATCGGCACGGAGCGTTTGCAGGGGCGCATCGCGGCCCACAATGATCAGACCTGCTGGCTGCTGCGGCGCGACGGTCGCCTGGCCTCGTTCCGCACGGATGATGTCGCGGACTTTCATGAGATTGAGCCCCGCTTCCGACCGTATTCGTCTCTCGACATCCGCGATCAATTGCAGGCCGAATTTGGACGCGGCTACGAAGTGAAGACGACATCGCACTACGTGGTCGTTGCCGGACGCGGAACCGGGGATCGGTATGCGGAACTGTTTGAACGCATTTACCGGCAGTTTCACGCGTACTTCACGGTGCGCGGGTTCCGGATGGCCGAACCCGAATTTCCGATGGTTGCCGTGGTGCTGCCGAACGAGCGGGCGTTTGTCGACTACTGTGTCGCCGAGGGAGCGCGACCCCAGCCCGGATTGGTCGGGTACTACCTTCCCAGTTCGAATCGGGTGGCACTCTACGACCGGGCCGCGGTTGGGCAATCGACGGCCGATGACGTCGACGACACCGTCATTCACGAGGGAACGCACCAAGTCGCCTTCAACACGGGAGTGCATTCGCGCATCGGGCCGCAACCGCTCTGGCTGGTCGAAGGATTGGCGACGCTGTTTGAAGCGGACGGCATTCGCCGCAGGGAAACGGCGGCCGAGATCGGGGACCGGGTGAACTCGGCGCGGCTCGATTGGTTCCGCGAATACCGCCAGCGCCGCCGACCGGCGAAGTCGTTGGAGTCCTTCGTGCGTGATGACGGGCTGTTCAAGAAGTCGGCGCTGGACGCCTACAGCCAGGCGTGGGCGCTCACCTTCTATCTGGCCGAAACGCGCCCGGTGGAATTCGCCCGGTATCTGAAGGCTGTCTCCTCACGGAACCCGCTGGAAAAGTACGTGGGAGACGCCCGGGTGAAGGACTTCCGCGCGGCGTTCGGCGGCGACTTGGAATTCGTCGAGACCGGGATGCTGCGGTTCTATGACCGACTGGGACAATGATTCGCTTCCGTGCGACGGCTTGCGTTCGAGCATGACGTGATCAACGCCAGCGACGCCGGCAACATTCTCCATCCGCGGTTCACAATCCATTTCTCGGCCCTGTATTGTGGCTGAGCGTTGCAATCGGTCTGGCAGTGGATCAGCATCGCGCCAACCGCAGTCGCTCATGCTTGCAACGGTCCCACGACGGACAATCTCGGCGTCACAGCGCATCACGACGCTGGCACGCTTGATATTGGCCCGCCGTGGGAATAAACTCCGCGACCCCGAAGAGTTACGGGGGTGATTGTGTCCGCAAGGTGGCGGGGCGGTCGTTGTTGTGTGACATTGATGATTGGGTAGTCTGACGATGCCGACAATTAACCAGTTGATTCGTAAGCCGAGAAAACACCAGCCGGTTCGGACCAAGACGCCCGTTCTGGAGGGCTGTCCCCAGAAGCGTGGTGTCTGCCTGCTCGTGAAGACGGTGACTCCCAAGAAGCCCAACTCGGCGCTCCGCAAGGTGGCGCGTGTTCGGCTGTCGAACGGGAAGGAAGTCACGGCTTACATTCCGGGCGAAGGCCACAACCTGCAGGAACACTCGATCGTGCTCGTTCGCGGCGGCAGGGTGCGCGACCTTCCCGGTGTCCGTTACAAGATCATTCGCGGTGTGCTGGACACCTTGGGTGTCACCAAGCGAATGCAGGCCAGAAGCCGTTACGGTGCCAAGCGGCCCAAGTAGTCCGGCTGCCGTCCCTGATGGTTTCCTGCATGTTTCGGCATCTGCCGTGGCGTGAAGAATACAGTGATTTTCGTTTTTTGGAGGGGTCTCAATGGCTTCTAAATTCACAGCCAGCCGTTCACAGTTGAAGCCGGATACCCGGTATGGTTCGAAGTTGGCTTCGAAGTTCATCAACTGCCTGATGAAGGACGGCAAGAAGAGCATTGCCCAGTCGGCGTTCTATTCCGCGATGGACATGATCGCGGAGAAGTTCCCCGAACGGCCGGCGATTGAAGTCTTCACGACGGCGGTCGAAAACTGCCGCCCGTCGATCGAAGTCCGGTCCAAGCGCGTCGGTGGTGCGAACTATCAGGTTCCGACCCCGGTCAATTCCAAGCGTCAACAGACGCTGGCGATCCGCTGGCTGCTGGAAGCCTGCCGCGACAAGAAGGGCCGGCCGATGGATCGCCGGTTGGCCGACGAATTGATGGCCGCGTTCCGGCGTGAAGGTGTCGCCATCACCAAGCGTGAAAACGTGCATCGCATGGCCGACGCCAACAAGGCCTTCGCCCACTTCGCTTGGTAGTCACGTCCTTGCTTGGCAAGGCGGTTGAATAAAACAGAGAGCCCCGGACGTTGCGACGTCCGGGGCTCTCTTCGTCTTTGCCCTGGTGAGTTGAGTCGTGACGGACACAACCCCGGCGTTGCAGTGGAGAATCTGCGATCGCCGAGACTTGGTGGCTGTGCGGCAACAACGTCAGAGAGTTGCCCGCCGCGAAGCGACCATTGTTCTTTCGCTCCAGATCGACGGCCCTCCTCATTCGCGCTCCTATTGATTCGCGCGGAAATCGATTGGGTCCGCGCGAATCAAAAAGAGCGCGAATGAGAAGGCGAAGCCGTGATACCGGGCCGTGGCAAGGAGACACCACTCGCGTCACAACACACCATGCAACTCTCGGAAGTAGAAACTGCACAGCCCTTGAAATTGAGAGGGGCGGTGCCTTCAACCGCAGCCTGTCGTTCCGCAACCCGTGGGCGCGGCCAACGGCAGGCAGCAGGTCGAGCCGGGTTGTTGGTTAGTATCGGCTCCGGCCGATTGACCGACGACGATGACTTGGCCGGCATACGGAGGCCGTTGCAGGGCGCGGGCCGTCGACGGTTCCACGTTGACTCGCAGGCCGCGGCGGTAGGTGTGTCCGGCGTCGTCTTGCACGGACTTCCACGGTCCGCGGTAAGTCACGGAGACGGCTTCCGCGTCCTCCGAACTTTCATCGGCAAACAACTTGTGGGCGCGCAGCGTCAGGCTGCGGAATTCGATCCCTTCCACGACGCGCCACGGCTCCGCTTGACGCTCCATGATTTCCAAGGCGGCGAAGCCCGCTGTTTCGAATGCCGCCAGGAACAGATCCTCGCGGAAGGCGCCGCTGAGGCAACCGCTCCACAATTCCGGATTGTTTTGCAGGTCGGCGGGGACATCCCGGTCGGACACGATGTCGCTGATCACCGCGCGACCGCCGGGCTTCAACACCCGGTGGATTTCGTCAAACAATTGCCGCCGGTCTTCGGAATGGACCAGATTGAGGACACAGTTCGAGACGACCACATCGACCGATCCATCGGCGATCAGAGGCATCGCGCGGCGCAATTCGTCCGCTTGCTCGTGCAGCCGCAGCCAGTCGGAACTGGTCGAAACCGGTCGCTCGCGCAGGCGGGCTTCGAGTTGGTCGAGATCGAGCCGCAGATCTTGAATCTGGCCTTTGCGGAATTCGACATTGGAATAGCCGATGCGCCGGGCGACTTCCGACTGCGATCCACGGGCCAGCGCCAGCATGTCGTCGTTGCAGTCGACCCCGATCACACGGCCGGTTGGCCCGACGACCTGCGCGGCGATGAAACAGATCTTCCCCCCACCGGAACCGAGATCCAGCACCACATCGCCCGGATGAACGTATTTCGACGGGTCGCCGCAGCCGTAGTCTCGTTCGAGCACTTCCTCGGGAATGGCGGCGAGATACCTCGCGTCGTACGACACTGCGCAACACAGCTCCGCGGTTCGATCCTTCGCCGCTTCGGAATAGCGATCGCGGACCGCGGCCGAAACGTTCAGCGTCACCAAGTCTGTCACCACAGCACCCCTTCCCCGGAGACCCTCGTCGAGATTCGGCCCGAATTGTAGTTCATCACCGGGAATTCGAAACCAACACACCGGAAACCTGTTGAATCCCACGGACGAAATCCGTGTTCAGAGATGGCGGTCGCACGGCGCTCGTCAGGAGACCACTGCCGAAGCTTCTTTCGTTTAACCCGGAGCCAGCGGCGACGGAGATGCGTACCAGCCCGCCGATGGCGCTGGAAACAAACCGCGCTTTCATCCATTCCCGTCGCCGCTGGCTCCGGGTTAAACGAATCCAGCGGCAACGGCGAAACTACGGCTCTCGTGTGGACGAATGGTGGTCGTCGGGCGATGATGCCGCACAACACTTCGGCTAGTTCAGCGGACATCAACTCATGGAATCCTTGCAGAACAGCGCTGCCCCGTCGGACGTGCCTCCTGCCGTCGAGAGCCCGGTCGCGTCCAGAAGCGTTGCCGAGCGGAGTCTGATTGCACTGGTGGTGGCCCTTGTTGTCGGCTTGGTGCTGGTGGCGATTGGGCAGACCATCGGCCCGGATGTGATGCGTCAGGTGCGACGCTGGTCCGGGGTTCGCCCGGTGATCGCTCCGCCGACGGTCGACGCGGAGTCGCCATTGATGGCCGACTCTAATCCGGTCGCGAGGCCGCTGGATCGGTTGAGCGCGCTGGCGGCCGATGCGCAAATCTCACCGCCGCGCCGAAGAGCGACGGGACAACCCCGTGATTCACTCGCCGCCAATGACGTTGCCGCGCTGGATGGCAATTCGCCGGACGCTGCGTCGAATGCCGAGGGACGAGTCGACGGGCCGGCGAGTATTCCACGCGATGCCGCGACTGGCGAGCCCGCGATGGCTGCCGGGGAGGGTCGGTCCAATGCCGGTCCCGCGGGGATGCCAAAGCAGGACGCGGCTGATTCCACCGAGGGAATGCTTGAAACGGCGGCGCAGCTCGTGAACCTGTCGTGGCAGGATTTCGACTATCCCGTGCAATGGCATGCCGCCGAGACATCCAAGCCGCGCATGCTCTATGGCAGCCATCGGAATCGTTTGCTGAAAGCGATCGCGCACACCAGTCCGTCGGCGCTCTCTTTGGAATTCGCACGCAGGGATTATGCAGCGGCACGGGCTCAGTTCGCCGAAGATCCGCGCCTGGACTATGCGTTCGGACTGGCGCTGTGGAAGCACGAACAGTTTGCCGAGGCGATCGACATGTTTCAGACCGCCGCGCGTCTGGATGACGTCCCCTTTCTTCCGGCGGCGCTGGCCGTCGCCTGGGGCCGGTTCTTGAATCACGACGAGCGGCGCGGGTTGGACCAGTTGGCTCACATCTCCCGGTTGCTGGCGACGTCGAATGATGACTATCCTCCGGACTCGCAGAAGGAACAGGCGGCCCTGTCGATCGGACGGGCTCTCGGCTACCTGACGGGACCGGGGCAAATCCCGGAAGTCGCCGAGTCCGTTGAACTGACCTCGATCAACATCCTGAAGCGGCTTCCCGACAGCCTGCGCGCGGCGTGCGAGAGTGGCCGCATGCAAGTCGGCCAGCGTCAGTCTGAATTGTTGCAGTTGGCGGATCTTCCCCTCGACGGACTTCAATCCGGGCATCAGTTGCGGCGTGACGAATTGCAAACGCGGATCGATGAGTTGCGTGAGGAAATGCGCGACGCGGGTCAATCCTTGTCACGTGATCACCTGTCGCACGTGGACGCGATCAAGGATGTCTTGAAGGAATCGCTGGATCTGAGCGCGCAGTTTGAAAAGCTGCGGCCATCCCTCAAGAAGCTGACGGATGCGGCGCTGAAGCTCGCCAAACCCCAGCCGAATGTGAACGTGAAGGTCATGCCCGGACACTTCAACGCGGTCGTCGGTTCGAACGGCCAGACTCAGGTTTCACGAGGAACCTCAACACTGACCGCTCTGGTCCCGGAAACAGCGACAGCGCGGGCGGCGCGGATGTCGCAACTGAACAAGGTCCGCGAGGAGCGCAAGAAGATCGAGCAGGATCTATCCAAGCTGCGGGCTCAGCAGGTGGATCTGGTCGCACGCCGGCACAAGGCCGAGCAGGAACACAAGCTTGAGAAAGACGAAGCCCGCCAGGAGCGCGTGGCGCGAATCCAGGAACAGCGGGAACTCGAACGGAAGCTGGAGTCGTTGAACCAGGCGCTCCGCCGCACGCTGGCTCTGCGCGAAGGAGTCGACACGATCGCCGCCTACATCCCGTGGAACATCGAGGTGGAAGGCGAAGCCTTGTGGCAGGCGCTGGCCGCGAAGCCGCCCCGTCGCACGCCGTAACGGCTTGGCGGTATTAGCCGGCACGCGCTAGCGTCCGGTTCTGGACGGGTAGCAGTTCCGAACCGGGGCTAGCGCCCTGCGGCTGATTGAGTTGCCAGTAGGATTTGCCACACCCGTTCTCAAATCAGAACCGGCGTGCAGGTTTGTCCCCGTGACTGATCCTTCGCTAGAATCCGGCTCCAATCCGTCTCGTCCCGCGAGCACGCCGGAACTTTGCCCCGGACGCATCGTCGAAGACACGGTTGCCCGACTCGATTTCCAGAACATCTCCACTGAGGTCTCTCAGCGAGGAACCCGCGATCATGGATTTTCCCGTTTGTCCTGCGTGCCATCAGTCGGTCATCGATGATGATGTCGAGGACTGCCCGTTCTGCGGCTCGTCGATGAAGGCCAAACCCGGTTCCAAACCCGGAGCCAAACCATCGACTCCCAAGCCCGCGGCGGCGGCCAGCGTCAAGAGCCCCGCCACGGTTTCCAAGCCCGCCGCTGCGGTGCCCGCCAAACCGGGAGCCGGTGCTAAGCCCGGTGCTAAGCCGGGGCCCGCCGATGATTTTCCATTCGAGGCGGAAGTACCGGGGGCCAAGACCGCCATTCAGGCGATGCCCAATCCCTCCAAGGGACGGTCGCTGCAAGTGGTCTGTCCGATGTGCGAAACGGCCGGTTATGTCCCTCCGACCGCTGTCGGCAAGGACGTGAAGTGCGCCAACAGCAATTGCATGGTTCCAATCTTCAAGGCTCCGGCGGCGACGGTGGAAGCTCCGCCCCCTCCGCCGGCTCCCAAGAAAAGCAACCTGATGCTGGTGGGCGGGATCACCGCCGCCGTCATGGTCGTCGGTGGTGTCGCCGCAGTGTTCCTGCCGGGAATGCTCAGCGGGACCAAGCCGGTCAAGCCGGCAGCGATGTCCGAAGAGGATAGGCAATTGCTCGCGGAAACCATGAAACAGAATGTCCCCGGCAAGACAAATCCGGTGACGGAAACAACATCACCTCCCATCAAACCCGAGACGACGCTGCCGGATGACAAGCAGAAGGGGGAGGCGACGCCGAAGACTCCCGATGAGTTCATTGCCGCGGCTCTGAAACAGTTGAACGATGCGTGCTTGAAGGGCGAAGCCAGCCGGCAGCGCAGCAAGGCCTTCTGCCGCCAGCTTGCCGCCGATGCATCCGCCCGCGCGGGTGACACCAAGGCCGCCAACGAACACTTGGCGCAACTGGTCATCGTCGGCTCCACGGTTCCGTATTACCGGATCGAACCGAGCTTGGAATTGTTTTGGAATGCCTGGTCCGCCGGCGACAAACCGGCAGCGGCGAAGATCCTGGATGCCGCGCTGTTGGATGCCCAGAAGCTCCCCCAGGTGGGACGCAGCCAACTGGAAGTCGCCAGCCGTTTGGCTGCGGCGCTCGTCGTCTCCGGCCGACTCAAGGAGGGACTCGCGCAACTCGAAGGCCATCAGTCAGCGGATGGTGAAGGACAGCTTTCCGCGCGCACGCAGATGGCCTCGGACGGTCGCGTGTCGCGGTTGACGATGAGTCGCTCGGTCCTGCCGTGGACCAAGCCGCAGGCTGTGGCGACGACCGCGTCACTGGTGACGCGCGGAGAACCCGCCGCCGCTCGCGCCTGGGCCGAAGCGCAAACCGACGAGACTGGCCGGGTCGAATGCCTGTCGGTCTGGGCCGAGGGGATCGCCTTGCGGCAGGCCCAGCCGGGGTCGGCCGCCACTAATGCTGACATCGTCGACGCGGTGAAGCCGCTGTCGCCGGCTCTGGCCGCGCGCGTCTGGGCCCGCGCCGCTTGCGGACGGTTTGCCGCCGGTGACAAGGACGGTGCGGCGGCGACGCTGAAGGAGGCCCACAATCTGTTGGCCACAGTCTCCGTTCCCCCCGAACCAGAAATGCCCGCCATCAAACAGGCCATCAGTTTCAAACTGCCGGCGATGGCACCGCTGGTGCAGGCGGCAACCGCCGCCGCCGAGATCTCGTTCGCCCACACCCTGTGGCCGGATCATCTAAAGCAGGCCGAAGTGTCACTGGACCTCGCGCTGACGTTTGCCAGGGGACTCGCGCCGGCCATGTCCGCCGTCACCGTGAAGGTCAACCAGGCCGAACAGTTGGGACAGGCCGGACTGCGGGACATGATCAAGAAGGAACTGGCGCACAAGAACGATGACCTGGCCAATCAGGACGTCTTGAAGTACCGCAAAGTGCTGGTCGACATGAAGAGCGCCGCGCTGCGTCGTTTCACCCTGCAACTGGCGATCATGTCGCGCCTCGTGGACGCCGGTCTCAAGAACAAGATCTGGACGGAGGTCAGCAACCGGAGCGCCGAATCCGACGCCAACCGCCGTGACGAATTCCTCGGCGCGCCGCTGATCGGGGAACTGCTCGAAGCCTTTCACGGCACGGACACCGAGAAGATCATTCAAGGCGCCTTGGTGGGCGCGGCGGCTCCGACCCGTCCGGATCTTGCCTTCGTGAGGCAACTGTTGCGGCAGAACCCGCAACACGCGGCGCAGTATGTGTCCCAACTCGACACCAAGTCCGGCCGCCGCGATGAACTGGCGCTGCTGTTCGCCACCGCTTTGGCCGCGACCGACAAAGGGGAGTCGTCTCTGACGTTCATCAGCCGGCTCGACGATATCGTCCTGCGCGAAGAAGCCTACCGTCTCGCCGCGGCACTGCTCGCCCAGCGCGGTCACGCGGACGCGGTGTGGCAGCAGATCACCACCGTGCAACAAGCCACCGAAAAGGCTTCACTGTGCCGCGGCCTCGTGGCGGGTTTGAAGGCCGGCCCCCCGCCGAAGGAACTGCCGGAACCGGCATTGGCACCGTGATGGAAACGACCAGACGGCCGAAGCAGGATCGAATCACCTGATCGACAGGACACTCGCCTTTTTGAAAGGCATTTGTAGGGTGGGACCAGCGGCGCTTCGCCGCGCCGGCCCACCATGATTGCTGTTCCGCGAGGGACCATGAATCATCCGGGCTCGCGCCGGGTCCAACGCCTCGACGAACCATTGCCGAGTCCGATCCTTCGACCACCACGGCAGGCGACGGTCGCCGGAGAACGTGAGCCCGGACTATTCACGGCATCGTCGCTGAGTTCGCAAGAACTCAGTTCCTGAGGGTGAGTTGGGCTGAGTTCTTGCGAACTCCGCGACGTGCCGGCGGCGACTGAATCATCCGGGTGAGAAAGTGTGGCTCACCGTGGTCGTCGTGCTGCACCTGTTTGCGGGGCGGTGGATCGGGGTCCAGCGACCTGGGGAACTCCGCTGGGAGGCCACGCAGTGAACTGGTTCATGGACTCGGACCATTGAACCCTCACCACCCCCGTTGTGCCACGGCTGCGGAGTCCTCGGAGAATCCGTGTTCTTCGCGAGGTCATCCCCCACCGGCACGGCTTCTCCGAGGACTCCGAAGCCGTGGCACGTTCCCCCGTTGTTGTGGGGGCCAGAAGGAGCCGAGCCACCCCCCCCGCCCCCTCGCCAGTGGCAACCGGCGTCAAGCAGTGCCATCCCGCCCCAGAGTATTCGATGGGCGTGGCTGCGTGCGCATGCCGAAGACCACGCCCTTCGCGGACTCAGGGCGTGCCACCCAGCCGCTCGGCATCGCCATCGTCGGCGGCCTGATCTTCAGCCAATTGCTGACGCTCTACACCACCCCGGTCGTCTATCTCTACCTCAACCGCTTCAGCCTCTGGTGGGGACGACATCGCGGAACTTGACTCTCGCAACAGCCTGTCGAAGATGTCGTCGTACGGGGCCGGCCCGCCTGTGCATTCCGACTTGAAATACGAACAGACGAGCCACCTGCTTGACGTTGCAACAGGCTGGCGGACCGTTCCCTTCAAGAGGTCGGCTCCAGCGGGCCGACTTCCAGAGCCGCTAGGAATCGGGTGAGTTCCTGTTCGAGTGTGACCTGCAGATCGGCGATTCCGTCAAACGACTCGGCGCGGCCGAGATTTTCGAGGGCCAGCGCCGCTTGGGCGAGCGGCTCCGCTCCGAAATAAGTGACGGAGCCCTTCATCGTGTGTGCCGAACGTCGTAGGAGTTTGAAGTCGCGGGTTTCGATGGCGCGGTGAATGTCGGCCAGCAGCGTCGGGGATTGCACTTTCACCAACTCTGAGAACTCGCGCAGGATTTCAGAACCACTGCCGAGGCGTTCTTTCGCCACGCTCCAATCGATCGCAGGCAGTTCGCCGCACGCTGCGGAACCTGATTGGTTCTCTGGAATCCGCGACTCAGTGTCGCACACCGTCGGAGTTGCGCTGATGTCAGCAGATTTTCGCTGTCCGGCTGCCTCAGGTAGACAGACGGCGGGAAAGCGTTCGACAGCGCGAAACATCTCAGCGGGTGTGATCGGTTTGGAGACGTAGTCGTCCATGCCGGCCTCGAGGCAGCGTTCGCGGTCGCCTTTGAGGGCCTCGGCCGTCATCGCCACGATCGGAATGTGACCGCCGGTTTGATGCTCGCGCTTTCGGATCGCGGCGGTCGCTTCGTAGCCGTCCATGACCGGCATCTGCATGTCCATCAGGATGACATCGAACTCCTGTTCGGCGAGCGCATTGACCGCCTCTTGGCCGTTCTCCACCATGACCACTTGATGCCCGCGTCCCTGCAGCAGCCCCAACGCCACACGGCGATTGATGGCGTTGTCATCGACCAACAGCACGCGGCGCGGCGGAACGGTCACGGGGGGAGACCCACTTGGTGGTTGTTCCGGCTTGACAGTCGTGTACCGACCGAATTGGCGCAGCACCTCGTTGAGCAACTCGGACGCGATGACGGGTTTCGTCATGAACCGGCCAATGCCATATTTCTCACCGACATCGGCGTCCACCGGGAACGACCCTGATGAGATCATGATGATCGGGCATTGGCCCGGGGTTTGAGAGCCGCGCAGGCTCTCCGCAAAGTGGAGTCCATCTTCGCCGGGCATGTGGTGGTCGAGCAGAATGAGCCGAATCGGACGCTGCGATTCTCTCGCCGTTTGCAGCGCGTGTCGGGCGGCCTCGGCCGAGTCGGCCAACGTCGGTTGCATGTGCCAGTATTGCAGCATCTCGCTCAGAATGCGGCGATTCGTGAAGTTGTCGTCCACGACCAACACCGGCAAGTCGTGCAGTGAGTCGAGTTCCGCCGGTTCGTGCCGATGCTGATCGGCGGCGATCCCAAACTCGGCGGTGAAGTGAAACGTCGAGCCGCGTCCGGGTTCGCTTTCGACCCACATCCGACCGTGCATCATCTCCACGAGTTGCCGCGAGATCGCCAAGCCCAGCCCCGTGCCGCCGAAACGCCGCGTCGTCGAGGCTTCCGCCTGCTCGAACGGCCGGAAAATCTGATCCTGCTTCTCGGAAGGAATGCCGATGCCCGTGTCGCTGATGGAGAAATGCAGCCGGACTTGGTCGGCCCCGATCGACTCGTCACCGATCGACTCGGCATTGACGTTGACGAAGATCTCGCCGGTCGCAGTGAACTTCACGGCATTGCCGAGCAGATTCACCAGCACCTGCTGCACGCGGCCCGAGTCTCCGCGAAGATGGTCCGGGATTTCCGGCGCGACACGGCAGACGATCTCCAGTCCTTTCTCTGCCGCGCGCAGCACCAGCATCTGCGAGGCGCGACCGACGCATTCCGCGATCCGAAAGTCCGCGCATTCCAACTCCAACTTGCCCGCCTCGATCTTGGAAAAGTCGAGGATGTCGTTGAGCAGTCGCAACAAAATGTGGGCCGACTCTTCGACGGTCGCCAGGTAGTCGCGCTGATGCGACCGCAGCTCGGTGCGACCCAGCAACTGAGCCATGCCGATGATGCCATTCATGGGCGTGCGGATTTCGTGGCTCATGTTGGCCAGGAACGAACTCTTCGCGCGGCTGGCGGATTCGGCGGATTCTTTGGCCCTGAGCAATTGCTCCTCGGTCTGCTTGCGGAGTGTGATGTCTTCGGCCAACCC
>JAYTIB010000188.1:0-15363 GCA_043732205.1 Schlesneria sp.
CAGCGCCCTTGTCGGGAACACTCTTTCCAGCGGCACCCGTTCCAAGCTCGGCCTTGCCTGAATCAGTCTTGCCGGGGTTGGCACTGTCCGGACCAGCCTTGCCTGGACCAGTCTTCGCGCTGTCGGCCCGCTTGCCTGCCGAAGTATCCGCCCCATTTGCGTCCGGATTTTTCGCCGAATTCTTCTCGATTCCGGTGCCGGGTTGATTCTCCTTGGCCGAGGGATGGGAAGCCACGGCTGCGGTGGGGGACTCCTTCAAAGACTTGCCGGGAATGGAAACCGTCGGAGCTGCTGCGGCGGAGCCAATTGCCCCGGCGGTCGTGGGATCGGGGCTCGCTGCGCGTCGAGAAAGCGTCGGCGTGATCTGCGCGCCCGAGAGGCTGCTGATGTTGGCCCGAGTGCCATGCGTGGCGGCATCGGCCGCCCGTTCGGCTTCGCGTTCGTGCGAGTCGGTCGGTTGGCTCACGCGCCAATCGCCAGGTTCGGCCATGCGTGAGATTCCCGCGGAATCGTTGCCTTGCTGGACGGTATGCGCCACTTCATGCGCCAGCAGGTGATCGCCCGCTGTGGAACCGGGCTGGTATTGTCCCGCGCGGAAATACACGTCTTGTCCGGTGGTGAACGCTTTCGCTTGGACGGATGCCGCCGCGCGGTCGGCGGTGGAATCGGTGTGGACTCGAACACCACTCAAGCTGGCACCGAAGGACGATTCCAGCCGGTTCCGGTTGCGTTCGGGCAAGGGTTGTGCGGCACTCGACTTCAAGGCCGCATCGACAGCCGCGGTCGACGACACCGGTGCGGATGATTCAGCGCGGCGATGAATCGCATGTCCGGCGGACGGATTCGACGGGCTGGGGGAAGGACCGGCATGCAGCAGTTGTCGCGCTGCGGCCATCAAGGGACCGAATTCCCGGTTCGCGACGGCCACCGACAAGAAGACCCCACCCCCTTCCCCGACGAACTGCACGGCCGTTCCATCCGCGTGAAGGAATCCGGCGACGCGCTGTCCGAGCGGGGCGGTGATGCTCGCGCTGGGGCCGACCAGTTCCAGTGTTCCCTGAGCCACCGACGCTCCCTGTGGCACGATGACCGCCGCAGCAGTCTCGGCCGTCATGTTTGTCTTCGCCTGTGCGGCGGTTCGTCTCGGAACGGGCGGGGTGTGCGCGGCACCGGGCATGGGGGCGAGTTGGAGCACCCGGCGCGCGGAGGTCGGCCCGGTCGAGCGGACATCGCCCGCGACCGACGGCGGCTTTTCCACAAAGGTTTTGGTGCGCGACACGGCTCACTCCTTCGAGACTCAATCCAACCGCAATTCTCGTTTGACGATTTCGAAAAAGCGGCGACCGAACGAGGCCACCGTCACGGGGCGCGACAGCTTGCGGTATTCGCGTGCGGCCGCCAGGACAAGGTGTTGGATGGTGACATGCAATTGACGGTGAGCGTTCCCCTGCGTTTCCGTCCGCTGATCGTGAAGAGCCCGGAAGGCCGCATCGACGGCGACGTTTTTCAGATTGCCGCCCGTCAGTTCGAACTGCTCGCTGAACGACTTCAAGTCTTCGGCATCCGGTGGAACGACATCGGCGGGGAACATCGCCGCCAGGATCTTCTGCCGATCCTTGGCGTCCGGGGTCTTGAAGTCGATCAGCACTTGGACCCGGCGCAGGAACGCCTCGTCGATGTTCTGCTTGAGGTTCGTGGCCAGGATGACGACCCCCGCGAACTCTTCCACGCGCTGCAACAGATAGTTGATTTCCATGTTCGCCCAGCGGTCCTGGGCTTTGTCGATCTCGCCGCGCTTTCCAAAGATGGCGTCGGCCTCGTCGAAGAACAGCAGGGCGTTCGCACTCTGGGCGTCGCTGAAGACACGCGCCAGGTTCTTCTCTGTCTCCCCCACGTATTTGCTGACGACCGCCGACATGTCGACCTTGTAGAGATCGCGTTCCCGGCAACTGGCCAGCACCGTCGCGGCCAGCGTCTTGCCGGTTCCGGACGGACCAGAAAACAGTGCGATCAAACCGCGACCCAGGCACAGGCTGCTGCCGAATCCGTACTCGTAGTAGCCGCGGTTCATGTTCTCGATGCGGTCGTTCAACTCCTGCAGTTGTTGGCGACCCTCCGGAGCCAGAATGACGGCATCGAGCGGGTTCATGTCGCGGCTGAACTTGCGCGGCGGAATGCGCTGTGTGAAGGAGATGAGGCCGCGGGCCGAAACGCGGCGGCAGGCGTCGTACAAGTGACCGGAAAGGTCGGGGACTTTGGCGATGTCTGTCAGAGTCAGCCCGCGGGCAATCATGATCGCATCCGACACCTGCCCTTCGGTGAACTGGAACGAGGCCAACAGATCGAGTGTGACGCCGACTTGGGCCGGTGGCAGCGCGATGTTCGCCGCTTCCAACTGAGCCTGCCAGATGCGTCGCCGAACCTCGCGGCCGGGGATGGGAAATTCGATGCGGACAAACGTCTCCATTGGCGGGGTCGACACGCCGTCCGGATCCCACGCCGCTTCGGCACTGATGAAGACCGGCATGTCACGGCGCGCCCGGATCAGTTGCTGCCAGCGTGCGTCCGTTCTGGTGGCCTCGACGATCGCCGTCGCACCGTTCCACAGAATCGCGGCCCCGTGCAGCCGGGCCTGCCGGTAGACTCGATCCGTCCAGTCGGTCCAGTTCGGCAGGGTCGCCGACCGTGCGACATCCGCCACGAGCAATGACGTGTGACTGGCTGACGACAGCACGCCCGCCGCGGCCGACACATACGGTCCGCCCGCGGGACCGTGAAACAAAACCACCGCCGTCGTCCCCTTGATGCGGTGGGACAAGGCAACCAACGGCTTCAGAGTCGATTCATCCACCAGCAACTGATCCAACGGAAACGGGGCGTCGTGACGGGTCACCAACCGCTGCAACTGGGGATCGTCATCCGCCGCCTCCAGCAGAAAGCCCGCGATCGCCGGATCGATTTGCAGGCGGCGGCGCGAGGCCTCGACGCCCGGGTCTCCGACTTCCACATAGCGATCCCGCAGCAACGGAACGTCGCGCTGAAACAGGTTCAACGGATCATCACCGGGTGCCGGTGTCGGCTGACAGATCTCGGCGGCCATCGCGACCGTGAGTCCACCCGGCTTTGTTCCGTCGTCCAAATGAAGTTGTCCAAACGTGCTGCGATACACCGCCACGTGATAATCCAGAAACGCGACCAACAGCACGTCGCGCTGCAGTGACACCAGCCGCAGGCACTCTTCACCGGGAACGTGACGATCGGTGTCTTCCTTCAGGATGCGTCGCAGCCGGGTCAGGCGAAATCTTCGGGAGACTTCCGGGGGCGTCTTTCCGAGTCGCTCGGAGATATGCCGTTGGAGCTCTGTCGCCTCGTGCAACTGGTCGCGCCAGGACCGGCACCACTTGGCCTCGGTGGGAAGGTGTTCCCAGTTGAAGGGAACCTGCGTGACGACGTTGAGCGGGGATGGGCCGGACTCAGCGGCTGCCGTCCGGCGAATCACATACGCCTTCACCAGCAGCGCCACGCGGGCGAGTTCGTCGTGCAGGTACTCGAAGCCCGAGGGATAACCGTGAACGATTCGATCCGGACCAGACACCGGATCGACGTCGCTTGGTTCCCGGCCCCAGTCGCTGCTCGCGCGGTCGTCGCTGGAGTCGTCACGCGCGTCTGATACCGCAACCGCCACAGCGCCCGAAGCCGTTTCTGATTGCTCCGGCAAGTGCGAATCGTGACTGCCGACACTCGCATGCCGCAGGATTCCAAACATCTTGCGAAACCACCGGGGGAATAACATGGGGACAACCGTTTAGCACTCTGTTTGAAAAACGTAGCTCGGACGCCTCGTCCGAGCGAATCTGAACTGGAAAACCACGGACGAGGCGTCCGTGCTACGGTCTTTTTAACAGGCTGCTAGCAGACTGTTTGTAAGCGGATCCTGATCAGTTCCCGGCCGTTGAAAAACTCCAACGGTTCGAACATTCCCGACACCTGCAACACGGCATCCATCGGGCGGGGTGGCAACCTGACGTCGATCTGCCGGGGTCGCACGGTGAGTGATCCCGAACGCCGGATCAATTGCTCCAGCAGAAAGCCGTTGCTCGATGCGCTCAGGCCGTGCAATGATCGGGCCCAATGCCGCAGCACGCAGGCCGCCGTCGCCCGCAACGTCGCCTCGCCCGGCGAGTCGCTTGATCCTCTTGAGCCCCCGGTCCACAGCGGCGGTGACTCAACCGGCTCCCACGCTGTCGCCGTTCTGCCCGCGCGGCCCGCACACGAAAGCGTCGCGTCGTCCATCAGCAACTCCACGGGCTGGTCCGACCCGCGCGACATTTCGGCACGCCAGAACTCGATCACCTGTTCGATGCGATGGGCATCCCCCATCGGCACACACCAGGGGAAGACTTGTCCGTCGGCGTCGCCTCCCAACAACCAGCAGCCGTCGGACGTTTCTTGCACCAGGATGTGCAATCGGGACGGTGCCGACCATGTCCCCAGGCCGATCAGCGTCCGGGCCAACTGGGACTGATAGTGCCGACAGGCCGCGTCGTCCGCCGTCACGTCGCACTGTGTCAGTTCATTCCAATCCACCGGCGAGTACAACCGGGCGAACTCCAGCAGCCCCGGATCAGCCTCGACGGGAAACGAGCGTTGATTCCACAGGCAGGCGAGCTCCGCCAGCAGCCGAGCCGACGCCGCGGGGGTGCAGTTTGGAAACGCTGTTTGACGGATCATGCCCGACAGACGCAGGTCGTGAAGTCCCCTCGCCAGCAGGAACACTCCCGCGAACTCGGTGTTGAGTTGACGACCATCGGACGCGAGTTCGTCCAATGAAGCGACCGCTTCCAAGCTGCCCGCGGCAGCGCGCTCTTCGTTGGTTGGACGCAGTGGTCGAACAGGTCGCGGTGCTCGATCTTCTTGGGGATCGTCGTTCGATCGCAGCGCGTGCGGTTGCCCCGCCGAGTGTCGCGCGGCCTTCGCTTCCAATTGAGTCAACACTCGTTCCACGAACGCCGGCAGCGCGGGATCGTGGACCCAGGCGGTGTGATGTTCAACGATCAGCGACAGCGCTAGCAGACAGTTCCGCGGAGATGCGGGGACCGTGGAATCCCACTCCGACAGGAATCGCGATTCGACACCGCGCCAGGTTTGCTCCCACGCCGCGAGCTTCGGCGAACGCGCCCGGGCCACTGACGGCGACGACGCCGTAGCGGATTGCCGAGCATGTGTCGCATGCGTGACAAGCCGCCGTTGCAGCCACTCGCGATCCAGCCAGTCCAACGCCTGCACGACCGCATCGACGCGGGTGGCGGTCGACTCGACCGACTCGGCAACGTTGTCCAGCGCCAGTGAACAGCGATCGAGAACGAACCGGATCGCCGCATAGACCGCCTCAGCCAGATGCGTCGCGTCGGTCCAGTCCGTCGCCGGTCGCGGCCGTGCGACATGCGCCTGAAACGCGCCACTGCCTTCCGCGTTGCTGAATTGCCGCCCGCAAATCTGCGCGACGATTTGCAACGCCGCCGCGAAGATGGGACGCTCGCTCTCGGGGTCTGCGGTGACATTCAATCCGCGCACGCCTTCCGACCAGAGCTTCTTCAACAACGGCGGCGAAACCCGGTGGAGCACCGACGAATACAGCCCGCGCTGGCTGCGCCGCGCCAACACCTCGGGCCAGAGATCCAGATGCCGCTCCAACACCGAATCGAAAACGCTCGCGCTGTCTGAGTCTGTCCGATCTTCACGGCCCCGCAAGCGGGCAAAGTACCAACCATCAGCCTCCTGCCGAGAGACCAGCGCTTGCAGGTAGCAGACCAGATGTTCTTCCACATCCGGAAACCGGCGCACATTGGCGGGATCATTGCGAGTGATCGCCTCCTTCACCGCCGTCGCCATGGCGCGCCCCCACTGCTCAGCCAACTCCCGATGCGACTCCCCCGGCTCCTCGGCGGTGAACCGCAGCGCCACCTGTCGCAGCAGAACCACTTCCCGTTCATCAGGCACAACTTCAGCAATCGCCGTTTCAAACGCCACCAACACCGCCTCGGAGGCCAGACGTTCCCACCCCAACACGTGCGGTTCCCGCACCCGGTAATGCCGATGCCAGTGATTGATGTGGATTGTGTTCATGGCAGAGGAATCAGGTCGATGAGGGCCTTCCTAAGCTTTCTTGCGGCATTGGGATTGGCACCAAATAGTTCCGCAGCGAAACTCGTGACAACACTGTCAGTGTCAGGAATGTGTTGAGCCATCTCCTGGCGCAGCCCACCCGTTATCCACGTCATTTCCCAGACCTTAGTCCGGCCCAAGGCGTTGGCGGTTGCGAATCCATCTCTGGATGCAGCGGGCCGGAGGTTGAATGCCTCGGTAATGATGCTTGCCTGATTGGCAATCGCGATCTTCTTGACGAAGTCGGCGGAAGTTAACGTCGCTGCAGCATCCTCCACGAACAGCTTCCGCAGGTCATCGTCTTTGTCGAGCGTGTCGAACACCGTCTGCGAGTGGAGTGTGCTCATGGCCTCATGAACGAACAACTTCCGCAGGTCATCGTCCTTGTCGAGCATGTCGAACACCGTCTGCGCGTGGAGTGTGCTCATGGCCTCATGTACGAACAGCTTCCGCAAGTCGTCATCCTTGTCGAGCGTGTCGAACACCGCCTGCGCGTGGAGTGTGCTCATGGCCTCATGTACGAACAGCTTCCGCAGGTCGTCATCCTTGTCAATCATCGCAAACACCACCGCAGCAGTGAGCCTTGCGACGGATGCATGCACGAATAACTTGAATACTTCGCCTACTTTCGTTGGCGTGTTTGCATCCTTAATGCCTGCGAACAGGACATCTGCGTCAGCCCCGTCGGCAACGGCCGTTACAAACGACTTTCCTTCAGGATCCTTCGAGGCCATGAAGTCCGTCAACCATTTGCGGAAATACACACGCGCCTTTGGTATGTCCAACGGAGGCAGATCGGTGGTGTCTCCGTAGATGGTGCCATGCACGCGCAGCAGGCCGAAGATGTCGACCGACTGGTCGTTGTTCACCACGAGGACGGGCGAGAACTTTCCATCGGCATCCACGGCACCAATGGCAATGCTATTCTTGCCTTCGTCATGCGAGGGCATGCTGATTTGGAGCACATCCGCGAATTGATCGGTGTTCGCATCCTTGTATTGCTTGTCCGACGCTTTTGCAGTCAAAGACGTGGATGGCTTTGCCGCCGCTTGTTGCGACTGAACGACCGCTGCGGGACTACTCGCGGGGGGGCGAAATTGCCGGTAGATCCCCCATTCCGACGTGGGAGCTTGCGGAAACTCTCCGGCGGGAGTGGTCTCGAATTGGATGCCGGCTCCGCCGCGCATCACCAGATCGGCTTCTGCGACGACACGCTCCGCCTGCCAGCGAATCTCTGTTTCCGTCGTCGTTCCATCACGATGGGGAACGGAACGGATCGAGAGCGGGGCCGGGACATCATCCGGCAAGGCGTGGCGGGTGTCGGCAGGTTCATCGTCCTTGTGGGCGGGGACGTCGAGCACCGCGAACCGCCAATCCGGTCGTTCGGGGTGTCCGCCGTTCAGGAGTGCCGTTTGACGGGTTTGCGGATCGGCGTCTTTCGCCGTTTGAAACGGCATCTCGATCCGCTCCGCGATCAAGCCGCCGTAGTGCCGTTCCGTCTGATCGACAGTCCACTCGGATCGTGAACACTCCAGCTTGCAGAGGAACACCGGCCATTTCGATGCGGCATCAAACTTCATCGGACGGTCGGGCGAAAAGAACAAGTCGCCGACCGGAACCTCGCGCGGTTGTGTCACGCTTCCCGACTGTCGTTCCGAAGTGCGTCGGACGAGCACCTCCGGCCGTTCCAGAATCCGTTTCAGGTTCGTGTCGGGTGGGGCGCAACAACAGTCTTTGCCGGGCGGGGCACACTCGTCGACCGGTACGGCAGAGTCGTCGACGCTGACGCTGTATGACAGCCAGACATCGTAGGTCACTGCCGGATCAAAGTTCGGTTCCGAGTCCAAGACGGAAAGAACTTCAGTCACGATCAACTCACGCCCGTAACCATCCAGTGCCATGCCGGGATGAATGACGACGTTTGGCTGCTGTTGTTTCTGACCATTGATGCGAACTTCCAATCCGCACAGGATCCCCCAGGTGTGCAGTGCCAGGTTGTGCTGCCAGCGGCGCTGCAGGTGGTAAAGCTGCTCGTCTTCCAGATCGACCGCCCGCATGAAGCGATGATCCTCGAACGCGACACGCTGTGGAAATGTGCTGGTCATGTGAGTGGCTCGTTGAAGCGTAAGGATCGTCGCGTCATTAGCTGTCGTAGCATGGACGCCTCGTCCGTGCGGGCCAATTCCAAAGTTGGCCACGTTTTGCCGCACGGACGAGGCGTCCATGCTACGGTTTGCGCTCGCCAATTCCCGGCAGTTATTGACGCGCCGATCCTAATGGATGATTGTTGCTAAAGCTCTTCCCGATATTGCGTGCAGACAATGACGTTGTGTTGGTTGGCCCCCATCACCAGCAGACTGACGGTGATCGGTTGCGAGGTGAACGGATCGGTCGGCACCGCAAGGTCTGGATTCAGATTGAGCGCATTGATCGGTTTCGTCATCCCGGCAGGAAGCGTTGCTCCGGTGATGACCGGCTTGTGGATCGGATCGTGAGCCGTATCGTTCTTCCCGTAGATGGTGACGAGGATTTGAATTGATTCGATCGCCACGTCGGTGAGATTGCGCAGACTCCCGCCGATCTCGATTAAGCCGGGCGACTTTCGCATGACGCGTTGGCCGTCCCACGAGACGGCGTTGTCGAGAATCGGCGTGGTCGGAATCGGCAGACCAGCCGAGCCGCCGGCACCCGTTGATGTCCCGCCTCCAGCTCCGGTGGGTTCGAGTTTCAGAATCAGCCCCGCTTCGATCGTTCCCATCCGGGCCCAAACATTGAGTTCCTTGTGGATGTCGATCGACTTGTCCGCGAGCACAGACAGGATTCCCCGCGGCAGACTGGTTTGCCGATTCCAGATGTTCCCGTCCGGCCCCGGAACAGGAGTTGGAGGATCAATGCAGTCTTTGGCGGTGCCGATGCTGCATCGATACCGGTGCGGCGCATTGTCTTTGCCGGGGTCGGAAATGGTGATCCGCAACTGCCGAAATGTCTCGCCGTCCTTCTGGAACTCGACCAGATGAATTCGGCTGGCGGACGGTTCCTTTTCGACAACAGCGCTGCCACTGAAGAAGAGGCCACGGGGTCGTGTTGCCGCAAGCGGACGAATTGCGTCTCCCAGGAATGTGTCCAGCAGGATGCGACACAAATAGTCTCCAGGAAGGACACGCCATCGTGACAGCATTTCTTGGTAGGGAACGTTCAGCGTGGTCTTCACTTTTAAGAAAGCCGGGAAGCAAATAAGTGGATTGACGTCGCTCCAACTGACGCTCTTTAAATGACCCGCCGCGTCTTTCAATTTGCAGGTCAGTGTTGCAACATCGACGTTCGTCACCGCGAACTCATTGCCCCGCAGATCCAGGACGGCATCTCCCTCAACGGGCTGGTACATCTGCGCTGTGTCGAAAACGTAGTCGAAATGTGCGGCATCGAGAGCGTAGTCGGACGCCTTGCGAATGAGGCGGTTCAGCGCGCGGACAAGCAGCGCGGTCAGTTGAACGCGACAGTCGGGGGGCTTTTCGAGGTCGGCCCGGTCACAGTCCGAGAGCAGTCCGAGGATCTCGGGTTGCATCTCCATTCCCTCCCCGCGATCAACCCGCAGGAGCGTCCAGGCGCGGCAGGGGTCGAGGATGTCTTCGGGGGTGATGTTGACTGTTGGGGAACCAATGACGACGACCGGTGGTTGCTCGACCTTGTCGGGTGACTGCTTTTCTTCCGGCGTTGCCACCGAGGTCGTCGCGCTGAACCGGATCGTGCCCGTCGACTCCCACGAGAACACATCGCGAATCGGCTGTGCGGGGTCGGACTGCACGCCGATCGCGAAGCGCCGGCTGTCGCGGGCGAACTGGGGGCCGAGAACGACGCGCGCCCGTTTCGAAGGGGCGTCAATCCGGCTTCCCACGGCACCGACATAGCGGCGGCAACAGTTCTCCACTTCACCATTCCGGATGATGGCGAGCAGAACTCCATCCGAGTCGACCGAGTCGCATGAGCTCATCGGAACAGTGAGTGGCGGGAATTCCAGTCGGGGTGTCTCGTCGAGACGATTCAGGTCCGACAGATTGTCGGAGCGTTCCACAGCCGCATAGCGCAGCCAGACCGCGAAATCCTCTGCGGGTTGGTTTTTCAGCGGGAATTCCGCAGCCATCAGCAGCATTCGTCCTTGGAAGTCGATCGCCGCACCGGGGCTGACCGTGAGAACGCTGTTCTCAAGCCGTACGACCAACCCCGCGACAATCCCTCCCGTGTGGGCAACCGTCTGGTGTTTGTCCCGCGCGGCAATGTTCGACGCGGAATCCCCGGCCAGCGCAGACGCCGACAGCACTCCGCCGTCCCGGTATTCGGTGCGGCGAGCGTTGGGGACTTCCACACTGGCGAATACGTCGCTCATGGGTCGGTTCTGTTTTCTGGTTTAGAAGCATCAGCCGATTGCTCGTCGTCCGTATTTGTCCCGCCAGCAATGTCGCCTGACGCCGGGTTCGCAGCAGCGCTTCCTTGCCAAAACGCCAATACCCGCTGTTCCGTGTCGTTTCCAACGGACAGCATCAGCACGCAGAGAGCCTTCACCGTTTCCGCTGGACGCGCGCATGGATTCTCCTGCTGAAGCAGGGCGATCAACTTGTCGATGGTGTCCGGTGGAGGCAATTCCTCGATCGCCACCCCGGTCCGCTTCGCGGCGTTCTGAGCGGCGGCGAATGACTCGCCAATCCAATCGTCGGGGCAAAACATTGGCTGTTGGCAGCACATCGAGCGACGATATGGAGAACTCTCGTCGATCCAGAGAATTTCGAACGTTGAACCGGTACACCGCGTCCAGATGCGAGCCAGGGGAATCGATGGTTCTTCGGGTTGCGTCTTGTTGCAACCTCGCTTCTGTCGCAGGAAGAACGCCATCCAACTCAGAAACACCGTCAATTGTGACTCGCCGGTTTTGGCGACCACGAGTTCGATGGCAGCCTTCACCAGACTAAGTCCAACGCTGAGCAATTCGGGCAATCTGGTTGCTTCGTCCGTGAGCCATGCGCGGACCTTTACAGCGTCGTCCCCGGAAAGGGGGAACGTGACCTTCGGTCGTCGCTGCAGAAACTCAATCGCGGCCGATGTTGACTTCCCAGCATTCACGGCTGAATTCGGAGGGGGAAAAGCGAAACAAGACTGCATGATCGCTGCCGATGCCTTGATTCGACTCGGGTGGCAGTTTCGGCGACCGTCCGTCGACAGGCCAAGCAAATGCGATTGCTCGCATTCGTCGGGTGTCAGCCACAGATCAAAAACAAACACCTCCGATTGTTTCACCCTGAGAGGCCCGATTCTCAAGACTGTTTTGTTGTCGTTGCAACTGAAGCAATTCGGTTTGTGCAGGGAATACGTCTTCGGATGCTTGCCTTGGCACATGCAACGCGGCTTCTCCCCACACCCGCAGTCTGACTCGGAGACGACGACCAACTGCCGTGCGGAATTGAAGCCGTAACCGGGGCTGATCAAGACTTGCGAGGGATCATCGGGGTTGATGGAGACGTGCAGTCCGCAGGCGATGCCCCAGTCGTCACAGGCGGCTTCCAGACGCCAGCGCTGCTCGGCCCACGTCATCAAGGCCGCCAGATCCTTGTCGCTCAGCGATTGACCGGGAAAAAAGTTGGGCCGGATGACATCCAGCAAGGGCTGCGGTGGCGGACGTCGGTCCGCGGTGGAGGAATGGTTCATGAGTCGGCAACTCCAAGAAACGTTCGACACTCGGTGTGTCGGTTGAGATGTGTGTTTAGGGCCGGCGCATCCATAACTGTCGTAGCACGGACGCCTCGTCCGTGCGTCCCTTTCGAGCGATGACTGGGTTTTGGACGCACGGACGAGGCGTCCGTGCTACGGCTGGTTCTCACCGAAGCCCGACAGTTATTGATGCGCCGGTCCTGACCCGGAGATCAACGTTGTCCTTCGGGCATCAACTTGGTCCAACTGTGGAAGACGCCCCCTTCGATTCCATTTCCCGAGCGACCCCCGCGACCGTCCTTGTTTTCCGTGGCGCTGTCGAGGCAGGGAACATGTCCACCGAGGTGATCTCCGTCGACCGCCCTGCCACGATCATCCAAGAGCAGGTCGCAATGGAGGAAGAGCCGGATTCGCACGGGCAGATCCCGATGAATCTTGTGTGCGGCGAAATCACAGAAAAGCTGGCGTCGGTCGTCCGAGAGATGGACGACTTTGGGGGCCAGCGGCGTCGGAGGATCGTCCCCATCAAGGTCGTGATCATCGAAACGGTTGCCCAGCACGACGTAGTCCAGCCTGACCAGTTGGGCAAGATAATGGCTGTTCCCCACGAAGTCGTCAGGGGCGTGCTGGTAATCGATTGAGGCGTGTTTCACGGGCAACGCGAGCGCCCGGTCGAAGGTGACGATGATCCGCCCCATGTTTCCGTTGCATTGCGAATACATTCGAGCGGCATACGGATGAGACTGCTCAGGCGCTTGCGGTTCCGGAAAGGCCCGGTGCAGTTCATCGAACGGAGTTTTGCCGCCGTGTTGCCAGTTGATCCCGACGACATGCGTGAGGGCCTCCGCATAGAACGGGCTGCGCACGTAGCGGCAACCCAAGTCGTCCGTGTGCCAGTTGCCGGACTTCGTGAGGCGCGCGATCGGCACGAAGCCACACGCTCCACACTCGCACGGCGGCACCAACTTGACCGGGGGCTGGGAACATCCGCATTCGTCCGGGTGGTTGTGTTCGAGCAATGTCAGCGTGTCACCCGAATAACCTTCGGGCCGGTCTTGCTCGCGGTGAGGAACGGGTCGCGGCATCTCCGCCGGCAAATGCGATGGCGGGTATGTCCAGCACTCCTCCTTGAAATCCTGGCAGCAGAGCTTCGCAAACTCCTGAATCCGATTGTGCGTGTCCTTGTGTGGTGTGTTCGAGTTCGGCGCGCAGTCGTCGAGCAGCACGGGGACCGGATCACGCTTGATCGTCGCGAAGCGCAGTCCGATCAGAACATCGGGGATGGCGGCCTCACACGGCTGCTCGTTGGTTTTCAACATGTCGCCGACCGAGCATTGAATGGCATACGGAAGAACCAGTTCCCGTCCGTGGCAATCGATCGCCATGCCGGGCTCGATGCGCAGACACTCGCGCTCCACGTCGAGCGTCACCTGCAACCCCCAGACGATGCCCCAGCCATGCAACGTCCAGTTGTGCCACTGGTGGTGTGTCAGGAAGTAATTTTGCTCGGCGCTGAAGTCGCGCGCGGTCATGTACTTTCCCGTGAAATAGCGGTTGCGTTCCGTGCAGAGGCGTTGGGCCGCGTGGTCGGAGTGGTGGGTCATGGAGAAACCTTCCTGTTGAACTTTGGGAAACGTGGAGAAGCGATGTGATCAACCTAAAGCGTGTGTGTTCCGAGTGGACCTTCCACCGGCATGGGGGGCGGACGTTCGTTTGAGTCGGGAAGGACGAGTCCCTGTCCCAGTCCCAGTGTTGGTGCGGGACTGGCCGCCAGGACGGCCGCCGGCCAGTCGCCGAATATCGTGTCCACGCCGATCGTGGACTGCGCTCCGAGGCGCATGCCGGCACGGACCAGCGAGATTTCGCAGGCGACGTGGGCCGGCTTTTCAGACTCGATCATCGCTTCGAGAACGCACAGATCCTCCGGCCGCTTCACCCAGCAGGCGGGGACCACGACCCGGATGCGATGCGCGTACGTCGCGTACAAGTCGAGTTCCTGCCGGGCGGCGGGCAGCAGCTTGCGTTCACCCAGCACGCTGTTGTCGCCGAGTTGCAGTCGTCCGACGCTGTCCGGCCCCCACAACGTGCGACCCACGGGAGGTGCCAGGCGATCTCCGTCTGTTGTTTCGCAGAGGACGTTGTCGGAGCCGACACTCAATTGATTCCGTTCGCGAAACCCTTCGATGATCTGCGGAAAGCCCTGCATTTGGGATTCGTTCAGGCCGGTCAAGCCGCCGAGAACGGCGCGGACCGCGTTGCGGATGTGCTCGACCGTCCCGCGTCGACTGCCGCCGATTCGGCCGCGTTGTTCATCGGCCGGGGCCATCAGCAGGTCCGGAGCGAACTTCAAAAAACCGCGGTACTGCGTGTTGTCCCAGCCAGCCGGTAGAGGAATGCCGAACCAACCTGCCAGGCGTTCCAACTGCAACTCATCGATCGCTGCCGGGTTGAACAGCCGGATCATTTCATCAACCGACGTTTCCAACCGATCCCATTCGGTCTGGAACACGGAGACAAACCGCTCCAGAAAATCGCGGCTGACGTCATCTTCACGCATGACCGCCGGAAGAAAGTCGACGTGCGACTGCCGCGGCCCCTTGGCCAAGATGTTGCGGACGACCGGTGTCGAGAACCCGTCGCCGAACAACTGCACCCGCAGAAACAGGTAGCGCCCCGGCTTGCTGCGGATCAGAAAATCGAGGTCTTCGCACCGGCCCGCTTTCAATCGCGGGGCACTTGCTTCAAAGCTCGCCCCCAACGTCCAGTTTGATTCGGGTGACTCCAGCATCTTCGGGAGCAACTCGGCGGGTGCATTCGTCGCATCGGGTGCGGGATCGTCGTCGAGCGTCATCGTGGAGAAGATGACCCGGCAACCCGCGGGGATTCTCAACTGGAGTTCGATCCGATCCCAGCGGCAGTGGTAGCGATGACTGTCGATGGCCTGGCTGAGCCACACGCTGCCAACCTGGCGCTTGTTTCCGATCACATGAACTTCGTCTCCGGTCAGAAAGAGCCGCTGCGTCGACGGCTTGAACTGCCGGGTCCGCATGCGCGTGCCGTCCTCGCGCATCACAAAGCCGCTCAACAAATCATCGCTGTCGAGCATCTCGCGGGAGATCTCGGGCGCGGCCAACTCCGGCGGGACGCATGCGCCGGGAGCGAAGAGGTCTGGCGGTGATTCGCACACCGCGCCGCACGGCGGGTCGCACGCTTCGTCACACAACGGATCACGCACAGCGCAGCCCGGCGAAGCCGCGCTGGCGGAGACGATGTATTGAAAGCGCGAGTTCCCATCCGCCGCCGGATGAGTGACGACAGCCGGAACAGGAAACAGCGTGCGGTCGGGGGAGATTGTCCACGAGCGGTCGGCGACTGAATACACCCCGTGCTCGTTCGGATGAGACGCATCGTGCCTGTTCAGTTGAACGAACACGCCACCCGTCTTGCCGATCAGCAGTCGCTTCTTGTCGTGGTTGTGGGGTGAGGGGAGTTTCGCGA
>JAYTIB010000189.1:0-5970 GCA_043732205.1 Schlesneria sp.
TCCGGGGGCTTACGCCGCCCGGCTCACCACTTCTGTCGGAAACGTCAATCATCAGATCTCTGCGAGGCGTCATTGTCCGGCGTCATTGTCGACAATCGCGCCACGACAGGTCTGTTCGATACGATCCGACGAAACAACTAGCGTCTGTCGGGGCCTGCCTTGCCGACATCGAGTTTCCACGCGACCGACTCCCACGTGAACTAGTCTTTCCCCGGAATCCGTACGAGTTTCGCTTGGATGATTCTTCGAGTCGCCACCTCTTGGCGCGGATCATCCGCGTTGCCGATTGGCGCGGTTGTTGTTGTCCTTGTCTGAGCCCCTCATTGGTGAGTTCGCGATGATTGACGCCACGAAAATCTGGTCACTCGCCCAACTGCCGTCGTTGCCCACCGTCGCGCAGGCCCTGTTGAAACTGGCGGCCAACCCGGAAACCGAACTGCGGCAGGTCGTTCGACTCGTGAAGGCCGACCCGGCGATCTCGGCGAAGATCGTCAAGGCGGCGAATTCGACGTTTTTCGGCCTGCGGTCGGAAGTGAAAGGGATCGAGCGGGCGGTCTCACTGCTGGGGCCCAGCGTTTCGAATTCACTCGCACTGAGCTTTGGACTCACCGCCAGCGCGTCACCGCCGTCACCGATGGCGGTCCATTATCGGAACTGCTGGCGACAGTCGATCATTCACGCGACCGCCGCCGGTGAAATCGCCCAGCGCCTCGCGCCCGGCAGCGCCGACGACTATTCGCTGTGCGGATTGCTGCTGGATGTCGGCCGGTTGGCACTGCTGACCCTCTTCGAATCCGAATACCGGCCGGTCTTGGAAGCGGCGCACGAGGGGGAGTTGTCACTGCCCGATGTCGAGGAGGAGTGGCTGGGCATTCACCACGCCGAAGTCGGGGCGCGACTGATGGAGCAGTGGAAGATGCCGCTGGCCGTCATCGAATCGATCCGCTGGCATCATGCGCTGGCCGGACGTCTGGAGGATCAGCGACAGAACGAGAACTTTTCCATCATGGCCGCCTCCGCGGTGGCGTCCTGCACCGGCGAGGTGCTGAGTGCGAAGTCGAATGACCGGGCCCGCGAGCGGCTCGATTCGCTCGCCCGGTCGCTGCTGCATTGGAACCGCGATGAAACTGCGGACTTCCTGCACAAAACCGAACTGGCCTGGCAGCAGCAGGCCCCGCTGTTGCAGCTCGACGCGACGGAATCGCCGGCCGATCTGATGATGCAGGCCAACGAGCAACTGGTGCGTCTGACCCTGCGGGCGCATGTCGCCTGCACCCAGGCCACGCTGCGGCAGCAATTGGCCGAGCAGGATCGCCGCGATCTGGAGTTTCAAAACAAGCAACTGCAGAAGCAGGCGCTGCATGATCCGCTGACCAAAATCTACAACCGACAGTTCTTCGATGAGATGCTGGAAACCGAGTCCAAGCGCTGCACCCGGTGCGCAACACCCATCGGCCTGATCTTCGCCGACGTCGACCACTTCAAGCAGATCAACGACACGTACGGACACCAGTTCGGCGACGTCGTGCTGCAGCAGATGGTCAAGGTGTTCGGCGCGGCGATCCGCAACTCCGATGTGCTGGCCCGGTTTGGCGGCGAGGAATTCGTGATCCTGGTGAATCAACCGACCGAACGCGGTTTGGAACGGATGGCCGAAAAGATCCGCCGCAAGGTCGAGGAGGAATCGTTCCAATTCGGCGACATGCGGGTCCCCGTGACCGTCAGTCTGGGGGCGGCGATCGCCATCCCCGGCCGCGATGATCGCGATCTGCCGCACCGGTTGATTGCGACGGCGGATGCCTGCCTCTACGACGCAAAACGTGGCGGCCGCAATCGGTGCTGCACCCGGTCATTGGTGGATGAACACGAACGCGAACTGGCGCAGCAGGTGCTGCAACACCGCTTCAGCCGGTGGCTGGTGTCAAAGCGGTTGCTGGACATCCCGTCGGTCTCGCGCGCCCTGTTGGAATGCGCCACCGAGAACTCGCGCATCGGTGATCTGGCCATCCAGTCCCATTACCTGGACGACGACCAGGTGGCGCACATCCTGGACCTTCAGGACAAGACCGGCGAGCGTTTCGGTGTGGCCGGCGTTCGACTCGGCTGGATCTCGGCGGCACAGCTTGTCCATTTGCTGTCGTTGCAGCAGGAGAACCCCAAGCAACTGGCCGCGGCGGTGATTCGCCTGGGCTTGCTGGCTCCGAAGCGGACGATGGCCGCCCTGGAGGAATACCTGCTCACCAAGATTCCATCCGATGGCCATCGTTACCTGGAAACGGAAATGGTCACGGCGTTGAACTGAACCAATCAGATCGGATTCGCAGCGATACCAGCCTGTTGATAAACGTGGGATAGGCTTGGGTGTGCATCTCAATTCTGCGTGAAATCGAATGAGCGACAGATGAATGTTTGTTCCCATACAAGCACGACGCGCAAGCGAGTGTGTCTGAAAACTCACTCGCTTGCGCATCGTGCTTGTATGCCGATTCCTGCTTCTGACCCAAGTGCCGCCGCGACTTCGACAGACTTGGATGAACCGCCTTTCGGATTCCACCCAGAATCGTGACGCACACCCGATTGAGCTTCCAATCTGTCATTTCTATTGTGAAGTCACAGGCTGGAAGCGTATGCCACGAAGTTCTTCAACACGGGACTACGTGTCGAGTCGATAGACCCGGCCGGAATCAATCTGTTTGAATCCGGCGGATTCCAGGACGGCGATCGCCGCCGCATCGGCTTTCGGGGCGTGGGCCTCGGCCAGTTGAACCATGTCATCGCGGACGCGCCGGCAGACCTCGATCAACAAGGCCTGGCCGTACCCCTTCTGGCGGTTCGCTTCGCTCACGTACAGTCCCAGCAGTCCGATCCCGCGCGTATCCCAAGTGTGTGCGTAACGGTCGAGGCCCACCACACTGATTCGCGCCAATGGAGCGCCGCCGGTCCGCGGCACCAACGCCAGATGCATGGCATCCAGGCGTCCGTAGCGTGTCTGCCACCACCAGGACTTGGGCTCCTGATTCAGCGCTGTCAAACGTGTCGACCGGCGCACGTTCACCAAGCGGGCTCCCACAGGGTCCGCGGTCCCGACACCCAGCGATCGTTGGAAAACCAGATGCTCATCGCACGCCGCGTATCCCAGTTTCGCGAAGAACGGCGCGGCGGCCGGGTCGGACTGTAGAAACCCCGCGCACTGGCTGCCTCCGTAGATGCCGCAGTAGAACGGATCGCGCGGTTCGGCGGGGCCCGCGTAGATCTTCGTGCTGCCCCGTTGGCGGAGGTAGTCCTCGGCACGGAGGACCAACGCGCGGCCGATTCCCTGCCGACGCGCGGACGGATGAACCATCACGGCGCAGATCACGCCCTCATTGGTCGACAGCCACGAGCGGCCTTCGTTGGCACCGAACCCCGCGTGAACGAAGCCGACCGGCTGTCCATCGCGGCACGCCAGGATCAGCCCGGCGGGATCGAAATACGTTTGGGCAAAGACCAACTCGTCAAATTCGTCGCAACGCAGCCCCAGAGCCGCCGCGCGCCCGAGCTGGCACTCCTGCCAGAGTCGCAGAATCTGAGGCGGATCCGAGTTTTTGAATTGTCGATATTCAATCACGGCGAACGTCTTTGGGTTGATCAAGACCAGGTTGAGACGCGTCGACCACCACAGGACATCCCGCAACTTGAATCTGCAGCCATTGCAAACCGGGAATGCGACCGGGCAAACTGGAAACGCGGCCTGATGGAAGTCGCAGACGCATCACGGACTCGACCTCGACGACCGCCGGGTTTCCGGACGACGGACGGTATGCTACCGGTGGTCCGAAATTGTGGCAAGGATGTTGCCTCACTCGAATGCGTTGAGGAGGCACGACGGGTTAAAGGCGAGCGGCAGGAACAGGCCTACAAGCACGCGGCGCAAGCGAGTGAGTCAGTGAGTCAGTGAGTTTTCGGGCACACTCGCTTGCGCGTCGTGCTTGTAGCTGGGTAATCTCTTATCTGCCGCTCGCCGAATTGAGCGACGATGCCAAAGAGCCGGTCACACACCGTTCCCGGCGGCAGGGAACTGTGATCTTGGGAGCGAGTCTGAGCAGGATCATCATGTCGACCCCACAGAGTTTTACCGACGAAGAATTGCTCGCCTACCTGGACGAGCGGGTGTCGCCAACGCGCGCGGCCGAAGTGGAGCGGCAGCTTCGCGCGTCGAGTGAACTGCTGAACCGATTGCTGCAACTGTTGCAATCGGCAGAACGGGGCGACGTGACGCTCGGTGGAATGTGGCGCCGCGGGCGTTGGAGTTGTCCGCCACGCGCCGTCTGGGCTGGCTTCGTCACCGGCCGGTTGGGGGACGGCCTGTCGCAGTACCTGCAATTTCACCTCGACACCGTGGGCTGCCGGATCTGCGAAGCCAGTGTGCGGGACTTGCGCGAAACGGATGGTGACGACGGTGAACTTCGGGTCCGCAAGATCTTCCAATCGTCCGCGGGCAGGCTGCATAAACACCGGGATTAACAGCCTGTTGAGACACCGTGGGATAGGCTTCCAGCCTGTCGCTTTCAATAAGGAATCAGGCTTGGTTCAACTTGGGTAGCAACTCCGAAGCAGCCCCTCACCCTAACCCTCTCCCCCACAAAGCTGGGGGAGAGGGGACAAGAGAAGACACCTGCTACCCGTTGCGACCCCGACTTGAACCAGGCCAGGAATCACCGGTTGGAAGCCCATGCCACGAAGTTCGTCAACAACCTGCCACGGGCCGGTTGCAGGGAACGCACGTCACGATTTAGCTTGGCGGCGCGAGTCCGAGCGCGGTCCGGCTTGCTACGGCACCATCCCGCTTTTACCATGTCGCGGCGAACTTGACCCCGGTCGCCGGGGAGATCTCGCGGCGAGCCGGAAAGTTCGTCGTTTCAGTCGGTTTGCTCCAAACGCCCCTTCGAATTGCCGCGTAGGGTCGGTCATTCCGGACGGTCCGGCGTGCCTGGGTTTGGCCGCGACCGATTCGTTCGTTTCGTTGTTGGTCTGCCTTGTCCTGAAAAATTGGCCTGAAAATCAGTTCGAGTTCTTGAAATTGAGCGGGAGCCTGCATGAGCCAGTCTGGTCCGTCGTCTGAAACGGTGATCGAGATTCGCAATCTCAGCAAAGTCTACCGGGATTTCTGGGGGCGCCCGAAGGTCAAGGCGCTCAATGCACTCAGCCTTGATGTGCGCAAAGGCGAAGTGTTCGGACTGCTCGGACCCAACGGTTCTGGCAAGACGACAACTTTGAAGTTGCTGTTGGGTCTGCTGTTTCCGACCGAGGGTGAGGTCACGATTCTCGGGAAATCCGCCGCCGATGTCGGCAAGAACGAGCGGATCGGGTATCTCCCCGAAGAGTCGTATCTGTACCGGTTCCTGAACGCCTACGAGACGCTCGACTTTTACGGCCGCCTGTTCGACATGCCGGCCGCCGTTCGGAAGGAGCGGTCCGAGAAGCTGCTCGATCTGGTCAAGCTGGCTCCGCAGGCCCGGCACCGTCAATTGAAGGAATACTCCAAAGGGATGACCCGCCGCATCGGCGTGGCCCAGGCGCTGATCAATGATCCCGATCTGGTGATGCTCGACGAACCGACCAGCGGACTGGACCCGCTCGGCAGTCGTGACATGAAGGATCTGATCCTGGACCTGAAGAAGCAGGGCAAGACGGTTCTGATGTGCAGCCACCTGCTGGCCGACGTGCAAGACGTTTGCGACCGAATCGCGATCCTGTACGAAGGCGAGTTGAAGGTCATGGGGCGCGTCGATGAACTGCTGAAGGCTCAGGACGAAACACAGATCCTCAGTTCGAAGCTGAGTCCCGCCGCAATCCAGGAAGTCGAAGCCGTTCTGAAGAGGCACGGTGCCAACGTCCTGAAAGTGGATCAGCCGACCGCCAATCTGGAGGATCTGTTCCTGAAGACCGTTAAGGACAGCCGCGATCGACCGGGACACCGGACGGTCAAGG
>JAYTIB010000190.1:0-5938 GCA_043732205.1 Schlesneria sp.
ATGTAAACCAGCAGCGGACGCGGTCCGTCACCCGGCGCCTTCCAAAAGTCGAGCACATTCCGGGCATGCGGGCCGTACGACACCTCGGCCTGCGTCGGCGCGATCTGCGCCTTGGGAGGATCGGCCGCCATCAGCGATGCGGTGACAGTCAGAAACGAGAACCAGGCGATGACCTTCATGAGCGAGCCTCGATTGTTCGAGAAGAGGGATGACGATCTGCGAACTCCAGCGGGTAGGTTATGCTCCGGCGTGACGCTCTTCCAGTCTCTGGCAGCAACCGTCCAGGGGGAGCGGCGTAGAAGCGTCCGAATGACAATCCCGGCCCGGACTGGAATCGCAAGTACGCTCCGACCTGTTTGATCAGTTGCAGAACAACATTTGTCCGGGGTCAGGCCCCGCCGGGGCTGCGCGTGTTGTTGTGGACGACGCCTGGGACTGCCGCCCCAGGCGTCATTTGGTCGCCGCTCCGCGGCTTGATGACTTGGCGGCTTGACCCATAACTTGACTCACGCTTGACTGATCGCGAACCATGCCATTCAACGAATTGACCATCGAAGAAGCCGCCCTGTCGTGGTTCGGCGAGTTGGGCTATGAGGTTGCTCGTGGTCCCGACCTCGCACCGGGTGAAGCGGCGGCCGAGCGAGATTCGTTCGGCGATGTCGTGCTGGCGGGCCGCCTCCGCGACGCCATCGACCGGTTGAATCCAAAGATTCCGGCGGAAGCTCGCGATGAAGCGTTGCTGAAGCCGCTGCTCACCGATTCGCCGTCGCTGGTGGCGAGCAATCGCAAGTTTCACCAGAGGCTGCGCGATGGGTTCGAGGTTGAGTATCGACGCGCGAACGGCTCGATTGCCGGAGATCATGTGCGGCTGATCGACTTCGATGAACCGGGCAACAACGACTGGCTCGTCGTCAATCAGTACGGTTTCTACGCGCGACCCGACTTGCAAGACGAAGCGACCAAGCTGGTGCTGCAACAGGCCGAAGTGCTCTGTGCGGACGGAGCGTTGTGATGGCAGTCGCCATCATCCCCGTGCGTGGGACCGAATCACTGGAAATCGACAGGGCGTTCTGCGAAAGTTCGTCCCCCGCCGGGACTGCCCGTGAATCGTCGCGAAACTTTGCAGTCCCCGTCTTCCGTGATCGGAACCCTTCTCAGTCATCGAAGATTGGCGGGCGGCCTGCCCACTCTGACGGAAGATCATGGATTTCATCGCTGCGGTTTATCGGCTCACCTGTCCCGGTGCCGACGTCGAACGCTTGAGTCACGAGATTGCCCTCGAACAGACTGTGGAGGTTCCCGACGCCCTCATCGAATGTCCCGCATTGCGTGAGGCGGTCGTCGGTCGGGTGATGTCCATTTCCCCCGTGTTGCCCGGCTGTTCCGTGTCGCCCGCCGATGCCACGTCCGGCAACTCCACGAACGGGGCCGAACAGTTTGACGTGCGCATCGATTACTCCGCCGACCTGGCCCGCAGCGGGTTGGGCGCGCTGCTGAATCTGGTGTACGGCAACATCTCGCTGAAGCGTTGCATCCGGCTGCGGGATGTGCAACTGCCCGATTCGCTGCTGGCTGGCTATCGCGGACCGAACCTGGGGGTGAGCGGGCTGCGGGAATCGCTGGGCGTCTTCGGTCGGCCGCTGCTGGCGACGGCCCTCAAGCCGCGCGGTTCGACGCCGCAGCAGTTGGCCCGCCGCGCGAACGAGTTCGCGGCGGGTGGCGGCGATCTGGTCAAGGACGATCACAACCTGTCCGATGCGACGTTGGCAGAATTCTGCCAGCGCGTCGAACTCTGCCAGCAGGCGGTGATTAGCGGGAGTGAGCAGACCGGACGGACGTGTCTGTACTTTCCCAACCTCGCGGCACCGGTCGGCGAGTTGGAGCGCCGGGCCGAGTTCCTGGTGAAGCTCGGCGTGCGCGGCGTTTTGATGGCGCCGCTGATTGTCGGCTTGGATCAGGTGCGGCATCTGTCGGACAAGTATCCGCTGGCATTCATGGCGCACCCGACATTCGCGGGAGCCTTCTTTCACGACGGCACCCACGGCATCGATCCGGGCCTGCTGCTGGGCCGCTTGTTCCGTCTGGCGGGTTGCGATGCCACGATCTATCCGAACCTCGGCGGACGCTTTACTTTCACCGCTGATGAGTGTCGGCAGATCGATCGGCGGGCGCTCGAGCCGTTCGGAAATCTGCGGCCCGCGTGGCCGGCCCCGGCGGGTGGGATGTCGTATGACAACCTCCCGCAGATGGCGGCCGACTGTGGCGAAGACTCGATCTTCCTGATCGGCGGCGCGCTGCTTGGCGATTCGTCCGACCTTCGATCCAGCACTGCTCGATTCGTGGAGCGGATCAGGGAACTCTTTCCCGCGTCCACCGCGATCGCCGGACGCGCGTTCAACGACGTCGTGTCATCCTGTGAGCTTCCCGCACCGCGGATGACTCAGCGACTGTTGGAGCACTTGCGCTTCCTCAACGGCTTCCACTGGGACGGCCGTGAGCCGGTCGCGTACAAGGCCGCGAACGACCTCCCCTTTCGAGATGTCAGCCGCACCGAACTGATCGGCACGGCGGGCGAACAGACGGCCTTCGATCTGCGCTACTTCGAGATCGGCCCCGGCGGACATTCGAGTTTGGAAAAGCACGTTCACACGCACGTCGTCATCGGGGCGCGCGGCGAAGGAACACTGATCCGCGGCGGAACGCGCGTGACCGTCAAGCCGTTCGACATCGCGTACGTGCCGCCGCTGCAGGTCCATCAGTTGACCAACGAATCCAGCGAGCCGTTCGGCTTCTTCTGCATCGTCGACCACGACCGCGACCGGCCGCAGAAGCCGTGAGAGGTGCCCGCGAATCACCGCGAATTGGCGCGAATGAAGACCAATCCAATGCGACGAGATAACGAGCGGCGACCAAGTGTGATCAACTGCGTGGTCCCACTCATCACTCGTCACTCGCCACTCGCCACTCGCCACTCGTCCACAAACCGCCGGTGCCAGAGTTCGAACACCAGCAGCAGCCACAGGCGGGCGCTGTGGTCCCACTGCGAGGACGTGTGTTCGTCGACGAGGCGGCGCACGGTGGCCGGATCGAAGTAGCCGCGGCCGAGTGTGCGCGAGTCCAACAACGTGTCGGTCACCATCTCGCGCAGTTCGTGGCGGAACCAATGGTCCAGCGGCACGCCGAAGCCCATCTTGGGCCGGGTCTGGATCGATGCGGGGAGCAGGTCTCGGAACGTGTCAATCAGAATCCGCTTGCCGCGTCCGCCGTGCAACTTCCAGGCTCGGGGCATTCGCGCGGCCAGTTCCACGACGTGATGATCCATGAAGGGACTGCGGGCTTCCAGGCCAAAGGCCATGCTGGCGATGTCGACCTTCGTCAGGATATCGCAGGGCAAATAGGTCTCGGCATCGACGCATGTCGTGCGTTGCACAAAATCGGCCTCGGCGCAGTTCGCGTAGGCATCCAGCAGGAACGACGCTCCGTCGTAGCCCTGCAACGTCGCTGAGAAGTCGCTGGAGAACAGCGACGGGCGGCGCGACTCGTCGAAGATGCTCACCCAGTTCGCATAGCGCCGCTCGGGTGATTGTCCGAGCGCCGCCAGAAACCGCTTGATCTGCCGCACTTTCGATTTTTGCCGCACGGATGCGGGCAATCGCTGCCAGAGCGAACTCGTCAGCGACGCCCGCAGCAGCCAGGGAAGGCGATCGATCTTCGATGCTAGTTCGACGGCGCGGTAGCGGTCGTAGCCGGCGAACAACTCGTCGCCGCCGTCACCGGTGAGGGCCACGGTCACATGCTGCCGGGTCAATTGCGACAGGTACATCGTGGGAATCGCGGAACTGTCGGCGAACGGTTCGTCGTAATGCCACGTCAATCGCGGCAGCATCTCCACCGCCGACGGGTCGACGACGAACTCGTGATGTTCCGTTCCCAGTTTCGCCGCCGCCTCGCGCGCGTAGCTCCGCTCGTCGAACTGCTTCACCGAGAAACCGATCGAAAAGGTTTTCACCTTCTGTTCGGACTGCTGCTGCATCAGTCCGGTGATGATCGTCGAATCCACGCCGCCCGACAGAAACGCCCCGAAGGGAACGTCGCTGCGCATCCGCAGGCGGACGGCTTCAGTGAGCGTGCTGCGAAGTGCTGATGCCGCAGACTCCGGTGAACGCAGCGCGGACTCGTCGACCGTGCCCGTGGCGTGATTGATGACCGTTGACGGCGGCCGCGCATACGGTGCCTGCCAGTATTGGCGGACGGTCAGATCACCAGTGACTGCGTTGAACTCGGCCCAATGCGCTGGGGGAAGCTTGTGGTAGCCGCGCAGCATCGTGCGCGGATGGGGCACGTATTGCAGGGCGACGAAATCCGCCACCGCCCGCGGATCGACGTCGCGCGGCGCATCGGGGACTTGCAGCAGCGATTTCAGTTCACTCGCAAACGTCAGCCGGCCACCTGCCAGTCTATAAACGAGCGGCTTCTGACCCATGCGGTCGCGGGCCAGAAACAGTCGCCGCTGACGTTCGTCCCAGATCGCCAACGCGAACATCCCCCGCAGGTGCTGGACACAATCACGGCCCCACTGTTCGTAGGCATGGACGATGCATTCGGTGTCGCTGGACGTGTGAAAGTGGTGGCCCAGCGATTCCAGTTCGGGCTTCAGTTCGCGGTAGTTGTAGATCTCACCGTTGAACGCGATCCAGACCGAGCCGTCCTCGTTCGACAGCGGCTGATGCCCGCCGGCCAGGTCGATGATCGACAAGCGCCGAAACCCCAGTGCCGCGCCGCCCGCCTGTGATGTTGCCGCGGACGCCGTCGCCTGATCCGAGAAATAGAACCCGGCATCATCGGGGCCGCGATGCACGAGCACATCCGCCATCCGCTTCAGGATCGGCTCGGTGAGCGGTTCGCCGTCCGATGTCCAGCACGCGCCGGTGATGCCGCACATGAATCACCGTCCCGCCAATTGCTGGTACACGGCGGCGTACCGGTCGATCATCCGCCGAACGCTGAACTCCGCGCGGATTCGCTCGCGACCGGCCGCGCCGAGTCGTTCGCCGAGACCCGGTTCATCGATCAGACGCCGCAGGAACTGCATGAATCCGACCGAGTCACCGAGCTTGCAGAGAAACCCGGTTTCATGCGGCACGACCAGTTCCCGATTGGGCGGAATGTCGCTGGCAATCACCGGCAATCCGGCCGCCATCGCCTCCATGATGCTGTTCGACATCCCTTCAAAACTGCTCGCCAGACAGAAGACATCAAACGCCGGCAGGAACCGCGCGGCATCGTCGCGGTGTCCGGTGAATTGAACGTGCCCGGTGCAATGCACGTTGCGGACGAACTCTTCGAGCCGCCCGCGCTCCGGCCCATCACCGATGATGACCAGGTGCAGGCGAGTCCGAATCTGCCGCAGCGTCTCGACCGCCCAGATCAGGTCTTCCACCCGCTTCTGCCGCGCCAACCGGCCGACGAACCCGGCGACGAATGCATCCGGCGGAAGATTGAGTTCGGTAAGAAGGCTTGTTGAGTAATGAGTGTCGAGTGGCGAGTGGCGAGTGAAAGGCGATGATTCAATTTGGGAAGGGGGTTCGTCCCGGAGTTCTTCGTTCTCCACTCCGCACTCCGCACTCCGCACTCCGCACTCGATCCCATTGGGAATGCAGACCAGTTTCTCCGGCGGCACACCCAGTTCGCGATAAAACTCGACGACACTCGGCGAGTTCCCAACAAGCCGGTCGGTCCGCGCGATGAGTCGCCGATCAAGCCACAGTTGCCAGCCCGCCTTCCAACTGTCGACGCACCGTTCGGAAACGACGACTTTCGCCTTTGGAATGACGCCCGCGCACAGTCGTCCATACGAGTTCGCGGCGAACAACCACGTGTGCAGAATGTCGGGCTGCAGGCGTTTCAATTCGGATCGCAAACGCCAGAACGACGTCGG
>JAYTIB010000191.1:0-2203 GCA_043732205.1 Schlesneria sp.
CATCACACCGACCAACGACTCGCCCGAGGATCTGCTGGCGCTCACCGCAGAAGTGAAGTCCGGTCCGATGGGGATCGATTACGATCCCGCCCACTTCGCATTGACCGGCCGTTCCAACACCGAAGCCCTGCGACTGCTGCACGCGGTGACGATGCACGTGCAGTTGCGCGACGGCTTCAAGGGCTTCGACGGCGGCGGCCAGGAGGCGGCGGTCGGCAGCGGCGTCGTGGACTGGACCGAACTGCTGGCGCTGCTCGGCGAGATCGACTACCGCGGCTGGCTGACCGCCATCCGCAACCAGGGGGACGACCAGGCGAATGACATCGCGCGTGCGGTGAAACACGTGGGACGGCTGCTGCTGGGTGGGTGACGGGGAACCGAGTAGTGCCAAGTGGGAAGTGATCAGTGCAAAGTGCAAATTTGGAGTGCGGCAATTCATTGCCGCTTTCTTTTCTTCTGCGGTTTGCAAGGTCGGAAGTGAGAATGCAAAGCGGAGATGAATCTCCGCACTCCAAATTCGGAAGAGTTCATTCCATGCCCGCCATTCCGACTGAAATCGTGCCCGTTCTGACTGTCAGCGCCCTGACGTTTGTGTTGAAGAGCGTGGTTGAGGATGCGTTTCCCCATGTGTGGGTCAGCGGTGAGATCTCGAACTTCCTGCGCGCCGGGTCGGGTCATGTTTACTTCACGCTGAAGGACGATGCGGCCCAGTTGAAGGCGGTGATGTGGCGCAGCACGGCCCAGCGGATTCGCTTCGATTTGCGCGACGGAATGGATGTCATCGCCGCCGGGCCGATCCAGGTGTACGAGGCGCGCGGGCAGCACCAGCTTGTCGTCGAACAGTTGCAGCCGAAGGGGATCGGACCGCTGGAACTGGCCTTTCGACAGCTCCAGCAGAAGCTGGCCGCGGAGGGATTGTTCGCACCGGAACGCAAACGCCCGCTGCCGCGCTATCCGCAGCGCATCGCCCTCGTCACCAGTCCCACGGGGGCCGCCGTGCGGGACATGATCCAGGTGCTGACCCGCCGCTGGCCGCGGGCCGACATCGTGGTCGTGCCGGTGGCGGTGCAGGGGGACCAGGCGGCGGGACAGATCGCCGCCGCACTGCGGCGCGTGCATCTCATTCCCGGTGTGAACGTCGTCATCTGCGGGCGCGGCGGCGGCAGCATGGAGGACTTGTGGGCGTTCAACGAGGAGATCGTCGCCCGCGCGATCTGCGCCTGCCGGGTTCCTGTCGTCAGCGCGGTCGGCCATGAAGTCGACGTGACCATCGCCGATCTGGTGGCGGACCGGCGGGCGCTCACACCGAGCGAAGCGGCGGAACTGGTCGTCCCGCTGGAATCCGACGTGCGCGCCGAACTTGATCTGATCCGGCAGCGGCTGATGTCATCGCTAAGGCAGCAGACTCAACGCGCGCGACTGCGTTTGGATTCGCTCGCCGGCCGCCGCTGTTTCGCCCGGCCGCTCGACCGGATTCACGAACTGTCGCACAAGCTGGATGATCTGGAAGCCCGGCTGAAACGGGGAGTGCGGCAGACGATCGAAACGTCGCGCCAGCAGGTTCACTCGTTGGCATCGTCACTGAACGCGCTCAGTCCGCTGGCGGTGCTGGATCGGGGTTACTCGCTGACCAAGCGGGTGTCGGACGGCGAGTTGATCCGCGACGCCGCGACGGTCGCCGTCGGCGATCAACTCTCCACACTGCTGGCCCGCGGCAGCATCCTCAGCGAAGTCCGGTCGGTCGAGTTGGATGACGAGTAGCAGAACGACTTCCTTGCTTGAGACGGGGAAATCGAAGTGGTTAACACGACACAGGCAACAGGTCGTTTAACCCGGAGCCAACGGCGACGGCGGTGGATGCCAACGCCCTGAATCCGATTGTCATCAAATGCCGGTTTCCACCCCGCCGTTGCCGTTGGCTCCGGGTTAAACGAGGAAATGATTCCGGCCGCAATCTGTTGGAAAGTCACGGCACGCGCAGTCTGAAACGGGTCCGCCTGCGTTCACTCGATCAACTCACAAGACTGACTGACAGGCAACGGGCGAACTCTTCCCCAAAGGCGCATCATGAACTCGCTGCTGCACAATCCGCTCACCGATCTCGACTGGCCGCATTTTCTGCTGCTGTACGTGGCGTTCGGTTTGGTCGGCCTGATTGCCGGAGCCGTCTGGATCTGGTTGTGCGATGGCACGCGCGACGATG
>JAYTIB010000192.1:0-2202 GCA_043732205.1 Schlesneria sp.
CGGTTGGTCCCGCGCCGTCCTCCGCGGGAAGAGCCGGCACCGGCACGGGCCGTTCCGCGGGAACCGTCAGCAACGGCGGCAGCGGACGCGAACCGTCCATCAAGATCATTCAGGGTGACCTGGGTGACCATGACGAGCGGTTTTCGATCCAGGTCCAAGAGGCGAACCTGACCGAGGTTCTTGAGATGCTCGGGCAACTCGCCGGGGTGAACATCCTGTCCAGCCGCGAAGTGGTGGGACGGGTCTCGCTCAACCTGCAGGACGTCACGGTCGACCGGGCGCTGGATGCGATCCTCAAGTCGCAGGGATTCGTTCACGAACGCGATGGAGACATCATCTATGTTCGGACCGCGGACGAAGAAACCACCCTGAAGCAGGCCAATCGCAAGCTGATCACGAAGGTCTACCAGCCGCACTACATCAGTGCCAATGAACTCTCCAAGTTGATCTCACCGATGCTGACCAAGGGTGAAGGACGATTCTCGGTGACGTCACCCGCGCAGGTCGGCATCGCCCAGACGCCGACGGCGGCCGGCGGCGACGGCCTGTCTCAGCGAGACGCCCTGCTGGTACAGGACTATCCCGATGTGATCGCGGAAGTCGACCGCATCATTATCGAAATGGACGTGCCACCGTTGCAGGTCATCATTGAGGCCAAGATTCTCAACGTGAGGTTGTCAGACTCGATGGAGTTCGGAGTCAACTTCGCGATGCTCAACGGTGCGAAGAACAGCCTGTTGTCGACGGGCGACAGTGGCAGCCTGGCAGGAACGCCCCCGGCCTACCCGGCCAAAAGCCTGGCACCGCCGATCGGTGACTTCCTGGCCAATACGGCCGGGTTAAAGTACGGCTTTATTCAGGGGGATGTCACCGGCTTTATCAAGGCCCTCGAAAACATCGCCGACACCAGCCTGGTCGCCGCGCCGCAGCTTCGCGTGCTCAACAAGCAAAAGGCCGAAATGATCATCGGCGGTCGGGTCGGCTACAGCACCAACGTCGTCACCAACAACACGGTGACTCAGAACGTGCAGTTCCTCGACTTCGGGACCAAGCTGATCTTCCGGCCGTTCATCTCGCCAGACGGACTGGTTCGCCTGGAAGTCCATCCGGAACGCAGCACGGCGACCATTAATAAGACCACCCTGCTGCCCGACCAATCCGTCACGGAAGTCACGACGAACGTCATGGTCCGCGACGGCACCACGGTGGTCATCGGCGGTCTGATTTCGGAGGAGACGACCGAGTCGATCGACCGCGTGCCGCTGCTGGGCGCACTCCCCCTGGTTGGCGCGGCCTTTCGCAATAAGTCCGAGCAGACAGTTCGCAACGAAATGATCGTCCTCATCACGCCGCGCATCGTGACCGAACCCGAAGCCGCCATTGAGGGCGAGAAACTGCAGTTCGACACCCAGGAACGGGCGGCCTACTTCCGCGACAACCTGAGTCCAGTCAATCGCACCAGCCTGACCCGCGCCCACTTTGAGCGGGCATTCGACTACTTCGAGCAGGGCAACCTCTTGAAGGCCAAACAACAAATCGACGCGGCCCTGCGGCAAAACAAGGGCGACATGGAATGCCTGAAGCTGCGGCTGAAAATCGACCACGCCCTGCGCGACCAACAAGCCAAAGCTTGGCGCTGGCCCGGCAGTGGCAACCGTGCCGTGCCGCGCTGAACATTGTTTGATGTGTTGTGCGCCGCGAAATCTCTTGTCGTCAGGCGAACGGCAACTGATGGCTGACCCGACGGGGGGCCAGGTACGACAACTCTTGCCGTTTGCCGTAGAGCCAGGAACAGAACCACGAATTTCACGAATGACACGAATCTGAAGAGGAAGTAGAAAAGCGAAGAATGTGTGAAACAACGAGGTCCGCCGCCTTCGCCTTTCAGATTCGTGCCATTCGTGAGATTCGTGGTTCCCGCTTCGTCTTCTCTGACCACGGGTTGGATACGACAACTCTCGCAGTTCGCCTTACAGAACAGTGAGATTGGCGTCGGTCTGTTCGGCGGTTACGCTGTCGGCTGAACGATTCCAGTGGAGATGCACTCCGGGAGACGGCGATGTTGCAGGTGCTCGGCGGACCGAAGAGGTTGTGTCACGGCGTCACGCGCCGCGACCTGTTGTCCGTGGGGGGATTGAGTCTGCTCGGCGTCGGCCTCCCCGCGCTGCCTCAGTCAGTGCTGGCCGGGATGCCGGCGGAATC
>JAYTIB010000193.1:0-5923 GCA_043732205.1 Schlesneria sp.
CGGTTCCAACGGGTCATTCCACTTTCGGAAGCCGAAATCCCGGCAAACGTGGCGGCCACGATCACCGGGGCGGATAACCAACTCAACTCACCGAAGACCCCGAAACGTGAATGGGACGATGGCACTGTCTGACTTGATCGCTTCCGGCCAACGTAAACGATGGCGAACACCACCAGCAACGGAACGACCAAGAACAGGAGCGACATCAGCGCGAGATCGAACTTTCCAACCGTCATTGGGATTTCTGATTGGTGCATTTACGTCCTCCTCATCGACGGGCGGCGTTGGGGCGGAGACCAGGGCGTCGCCAACTGAATGGACGCAGAGATCGTGACCGCCCACAGAATGGCCGGCCATTGCGGAAACGCGAAGACGACCGTCAGCAACCACGCGGCAATCGCCGCCGTCCCCAGCCTGCCAAAACTCAACTGCCGGTGTCGCCGGGCCGACATGTCCAGCCACCAGCGGTGCCAGAACATGATGCCGCCAAAAAAAACCGTGTATCCCAGCCAGGTCGGATTCATGTCCCACTCGATCAATCGATGAATGCCGAGCGACTTGAAGGCGGGCGAGTAACTGAACGACGGCTTGGAGTACTCGACGAGCAGATACTGGTCGAGTCCAAAGGCGATCGCTCCCACCAGGATCCCAACCACTAGGAACGTCTTGCGGGGATTCTTTTCCAACCAGGTGAATCTTCGGCGGAGTTGTCCTGTCAGCAAGACCAGCCACGTCGCCGCCATGGATGTGGCCGTGAACAGAGTCAGAAATTCCGCGGATGGCGGCTGCGGAATCCGCTGAAAGAACTCCGTCGTCAACAACGCCCCCAATGAGAACAGCGCGGCGCTCACGCTCCCGACCGTCAACGAGGCCGCCGCGTCACCCAGCACATGATGCGACGTCGACGAGCGCGACGTCGAAGCGTCGCTGCAGATCTGCACGTTGGAGTGGGGATCAAGCGACACGTTGTTGGTGTCCATCCGCCAACCGTTTCGTCCGCGCAGGACCGACGTCGCGAGAACGGCGGCACCCATCAACCCGATCCCTGACAAGGATCGCCAAGTCCCCGGCGAAAACAACAGCAAGCCAACGATGGCCGCCGTCAGCAGCGGCCAATTCCATTGCGGGAGTGTCGGCGCGGGACGAGCCTGTGCAACCGGTGACGGCTTGGTCTTGGGCGGCGGTGGTGGCGCGGCGGTGACGGGAATCGACTTCGCTGGTCTCTTCTGTTCGGGGGGATACTGCGCGTGGGCGGAAGCGGCCGGGGCGGATGACTTGGTCGGCGCAGGGGGCCGACCGAGCACGGGCACCGAGTGTGCCGTGTCAGTTTTCATGCCGACGCCGACACCATTCGACGGAGTCTCCGCCAGCGGCATCCGGGGACTCGCCACAGCCGCTCCGGTTCCATTCACCGCATACACCGCGACACGCCCCGCTGCCGCTCCGGAACCAAGACTGACCGAACCGAGCGCGTCGCGGAATTCCTGGTCGAGTTGCATCACCGACGGTGTCCGCTGATGCGGATCTTTGGCGAGCGCCCTAGAGACCACGGGTCGCAATGATTCGGGCACGCCATTCAGATTGGCGGTCGCGGTCAGATGCTTCATCAGCACTTCGGCCGTCGACTCGCCCATGAACGGCAGTTGACCGGTCAGCATTTCGTAGAGCATCACCCCGAGGCTGTAGACGTCGACCTCGGGACCGTACTGTCCCCGCGCCACTTCGGGGGCCATGTAGTAGACGGTGCCGACGCTCTGCGTGTGCTCACCCCGACGGTCGCTGCCGAGCCGCTTCGACAGCCCGACGTCACCCACCTTGACCGTGCCGTTCTCACGATAGACGTTGGCCGGCTTGAGGTCACGGTGAACGATGCCGCGGTCGTGCAGGTGAGCAACCCCTGCGACGATACCGCCGAGCCAATCCCCGACCTCATCCAGCGGCAGGCCGTTCGGAAACGAAGCGAGCACGTCTTCCAAGCTGCTGCCGTTGACGTACTCCATCACCACCCACGACTCGCCGTGCGAGTCGGTCCTCACGTCAAACAGGTTGACCAGATTGGGATGCTTGAGATTCAGACACTGCCGCACCCCGCGCAGCTCAACTTCCTGCTCATGCTGGAGCAGTTTGAGCGCGACCTCCTTCCCCGCATCGCTGACGGCGTAATAGACCTCCCCAAACCCGCCGCGGTGAATCCCGCGCCGAATCGTGAAGCCGTCAACGGGAGTCGCTCCCGGCTGGTGGGTGAACTTCATCGGACGAGTTCCAAGTGGGATCTCACAGTCAGAGTCGGGTCGGCCTGAGTCGGGTCGGCCACAGAGCGACAACTCGCGCCGGCAGATCATCGCAAACTTCGCGACCGCGAGCGACCAAGTTGGCCGCTCGCGGTGAGTACTGTAGTCCCGTCGCTCCGCCGACGGGACGCGAGCGACAAGGCGTCGAAGTTGTCAGCGGTCCACACACCAATCCGTGCCGTCGGCGGAGCGACGGCACTACAGTATGTCACCGCGTCGCCACTTCTGCCGCGTCGGCTGCCTTGTCGGGGCTGAAGTAAGCGTCGATCTGCGCGGCGAGGTTCGCGGGTGCGGTGGGTTCAGCCTTGTCGACGGGGATCAGGCCGACGAACTTGACTTCGGCGTCGAGCACTCGCTGCTTGACATCGAGTTGCTTGTTCAGGTCTTCGATCAGCTTGCGGGCGTGGCTGAGGTTCGAGTCGTCGATCGCCAGATGGCTGACCGCCTCGGCGGCACGCACCGTGTGCAGGCGGGCTTGAAGCTGTTCGAGCTTCACTTCGAGTTCCTTCTTCGCCAGCATCAGACCGTCGAGCTTCTCGCGATTGGCGACGAGTGTCTGTTCGCGGGCGGTCAGGATCTGGCGGTCGGCGGCGTGGATTTCTTCGGCCGCTTTGAACCGTTCGAACCGCGTGGCGAGATCCCGCTTCACGTCGTTCGTCGAATACTTGCGGCTGGCATACGTGAAGACGCTTTTGCCCGAATCGAGATCGCCGCGCAGGGCGAGGATCGCGTCCTTCTGCTTGGCGAGTTCACCATCCTTGCGGTTCAGCGCCGCGGTCAGGTGCTCGATGTCCACCTGCTGCTCGGCGATCACGTGCATGCACTGGCGGATGTCGGGCACGAGCTGGTCGACCAGCGTCTTGGCGCGTTCGATTTCAAACTCGACGGGGACTTCGGCCTTCACGGCGTTCTGCATGTTGCGGCATCCGGCGCGGAAGTAACTGACGGCCTCGCGACCGAAGACAAATGTTCCCAGTCCCACAGCAATGGCACTTCCGATGAGAATTTTCTTGAGCATGGCAGCGACCTCCCCGATTCGAATAACTGTCCCCGCGGCTCGGCCCACTCGTCCGGTCGCGTCATTGCTGGTTATTCGCTGCCCGCCACAGAATCTTGACGGAATTATTTCAGAATTCTCAATTGCTCGCGCATCCACCCCGGCCGGTCCGTCGTCAGCCCCTGCACGCCCGCGGCGATCATCTGTTGGGCGAGTTTGGGATCGTTGACCGTCCAGACGGCGAGCTTCAGTCCCGCCGCGCGGATCTTCGCGGCGTATTCGCGGTCAATCGTCTCGTGCGCCGACAGATCCAGCCCGTCGACGCCCGCCTCTTTGGCGCCGCGAATCAATTCCTCGGCCGAGGGGGATTTCTTGTCGGTCTTCGGGTTGGGCTTGATGTCGACGATCCAGTACGTCTCCAAGGTGGGAAACGCCCGCTTCGCGTCGGACATCGTCTTCGCGGAGAAGCCGATGAGCGCTGTTTGTGAGGCGGGGCGGCGCGCGGCGGCCAGTTCCCGTTTCAATTCGGGCAGGATCTCGGAGCCGCTCTTGATCTCGATGAACAGGCGTTTCCCCGGCGGGATTGAAGCGAGCACATCGCTGAACAACGGGATGCGAGTCCCCGCCCAGCGGGCGTCCTTCCAGAGGCCGACATCCAACTTTCGCAGTTCGTCAAACGATTGTTCCGCGACCGGCCGGTCGACTCCCGCCAGCCGCTTGGTGTCCTTGTCGTGGATCACCACGATGCGACCGTCTTTGGAGAGCATGATGTCCAACTCAACGGCATCCGCCTGTTGCTGCCAGCCGAGTTGAAACGACTCCAGCGTGTTCTCGGGCGCGTCATGCGACGCGCCGCGATGGGCGATGATCTCGACAGCGTTCGGCTCGGCGGCAACGGACATGGTGTCGACCTTCAGCAGGACAACCAACGGGCAGAGGACGGCCATCAGCCGCAACGATCGCATTGCCAGAACTCTCATCATCAGATGCCCTCCAAAGTCAATTTCTACTTCGCTCGGCTCTGAATGAGGCGTTTCCACGTTTAGCCCCAACGCCAACGGCGTGGGAGCATGCGCGGGCAACCCGTTGATCGCACGCACGCCGTTGGCGTTGCGGCTAAACGTCTCACATCAGGCCGCGTGGGGTACCACCTGCTCGACCCCACGCGCGCTGGAAGAACTCGACGAAGTTCCGCCACAGGATCCGCTCCACATCCGCCGCCGAGTATCCGCGCGCGGTCAGCAGATCGGCCATCCGGCCGAGATCGGCGATCGTGTCGAGGTCTGACGGCGATTGTTCCTTGCCGAAGCCGCCATCCAAGTCGGTCCCCATGCCGCAGTGATTCGCATTTCCGGCCAGTTGGCAGATGTGGTCGATATGGTCGACGATGTGAGTCATCTGCACGGTGGACGGGTCCGAAACGCCGATCTTCCAGCCCGGTCGGATCATCCAGTTGTCGAACGCCGCACCGATCACCGAGCCGCGACGAATCAGTTCCTTGATCTGATCGTCCGTCAATTGACGATCGGCCGGGACCAGGCTGCGGCAGTTGTGATGGCTGGCGATGCATGGTCCCTGATAGATCTCCATCGCATCCCAGAACGATTGGTCGGCCAGATGTGTCACGTCGAGCAGCATGCCGACGCGGTCCATTTCCCGCAGCATCTGTTTGCCGTCGTCGTTGAATCCCCCTTCGCTGCCGGTCCCGAAGCAGTACGGCCCCGGTCCGTAGTGGGCCGGACCCAACAGTCGCAATCCGGCTTGATACCAGTCGGCAATCTGTTCGGGATAGAGGATCGGCGTGCTTCCCTCCATGCTCAGGATGAACCCGATCGGCGGCTGCCCGATGGCGGGTTCGCCAGGCGGCAAGGCCAGCCACTGTGCCAGATGCTGATCGAGTGCGGCCTTGTCGGGAATCGCGCGCAGCACGCCGCGCGCGGTCATCGCATGGTAGTAGGCCAATTGTCCGTGCGCCATCGCATAGCACGACTCGCGCGACTGCGGGAATGTCAGCGGCTTGTCCTTGCGATGATGTCTCGGCAGCAGAGTGGCGATGATCAATCCGACGCCCCCCCGTTGAAGCTCGGGCCACGAGACCGTGCAGGGTCCGGGGATGATCTTGTCGTAGTGCTGTTCAAACTCGCGAATCTTCGCCACGGGGAGCATCAGGTCGCGGACCCATTCGGTCGCATTCCAGGCCATATCGAGGTGAGCATCGAAGATGAACATGCGGATTCCTTGGTGGCTAATGGACGGACGAACTGACATTCGGATGCTTGCACAAAAATCGACTCAACTCATTCTTTCGCGCTCACGTCGGTCCCCACGGCGGCTTCCCACGCGAGGGCCAACCATCCGACGAGAAACGCGACGCCTCCCAGCGGGGTGACCATGCCCCACTTGGTGACTCCCGTCAACGTCAGGACGTACAGGCTGCCGGAGAACAACACGATGCCCAGTGTGAACGCGGTGCCGGCGCTGACCAGCCGCACCGACGCGCGACGCTGCGCCAGCAATCCCACGGCGAGCAGGGCCAAACTGTGAGACATCTGGTAGTCGGCCCCCGTCTTGAAGTCGTTCAGAAACTTCTTCGACAGCGGGACCGTCTCACCCGCGACCACGCGAGTTTGCCCCG
>JAYTIB010000194.1:0-2200 GCA_043732205.1 Schlesneria sp.
CTTTGTGGCGTGGGTTTCAACCCACGCCAGATGTCGTACCGCGTCGGCTAAAGCCAACGCGACATCTTGTGGCGGACCGCCATTGAACTTGAAATAGTCACACGCTCTCAGTCCTGTCGGACGGCGACTACTTCTTCCGCTTCTTCGGAGCCGGTTTCTCTTCCTCTTCTTCGTCCTCGAAGTCGACAGACTCGATTTCGTCCATTGATGACGGCGGGCCGGACGTGAGGTCATCGTCGCTGTCGGCCATGATGTCGGCATCGGCATCGGATTCGTCGTCGAACGCGGAGACCGAGTCGTCATCGTCGAAGGCCGAGACCGAGTCATCGTCAGCTTCTTCGACCTCCTCCACCGCTTCGACCTCATCGTCGTCATCCGCTTTGGCACCCTTTCGGGAAGCCGCCGTCTTGCCGACATCGTCGGCGCTCTTCCTGGCACCGCCGAAAATCAGCAAGCCGAAGGGCATCAGGGCCACCAACGCGGCGCAAAGCAGAGTGACGCCGACGAGCACCTTCACCATGGTCGGCAGAGTGTCGGCCCGCTTGAGGAACACGTCCACGAGCAGGTAGGCGAGAAAGCCGGCTGGAATGGCGGCGACCAATGACGTCAATGCGCGTTGCGTTCGTCCCACGACTCTGTTCCCCTCGACGGCTGCCGCAGCGGTTGAAAATGCCGCGGGCTCATCCTAGTTCTCGGCACTGATCGGAAGCAAGATCGGCTTCGCGTCACGGGAAGACGCATGCGATATCCCCGCGGTCCGGGCGGCCCGTGACAAGCCGCGCCGATTGTAACGATTCTTCAGCCGGGGGGTGGAAGAAGTGGCGAGTGGCGAGTGGTGAGTGCAATCTGGAGTGGCGGGCATTCCTGCGCTTCATTCATTTTGCACTTGGCACTGATCACTTCTCACTTTGCACGACAACGTCACGCCTCTTCGGTCTTCCGGTCGCGCCGTCACAGATCGACCCGCATGGCTTGTTCCCAGCGGTGGAAGCCGAGCTTTTCGTAGAACGGAGCGACATCGTCCTCACAGTCCAGGATCACCTTGTAGCAACCGGCCCGGCGGCACACGTCCAGCAGGTGCTGAATCAGCGCGGCACCGACACCATGATGCTGATGGTCCGCGCGAACGGCGACATCCTCGACATGTCCCACCACGCCGCCGTGGTGGATGAACTTGGGTTCGATCAACAGTGACGCCGTCCCCGCCACGCGGTCATCGATCAGCGCCACGTAAGTGTTCACGCGCGAATCCGTCCGGCGGTGAAAGACCTCCAGCGCCTGTTCGTCGGTCAGGTCGGCCGGCTTGAGCGCACTGAGCGCCGTGAGAAACCCGCGGCCCAAATCGGCCGCTTCCATCAATCGGATCGTGAGCGGTGGCATTTCGTTTGTCATGATCCGACGAGTGTTCGCTGCCGCCGCCGCCGAGTCAAGTCGACGCGGTTCCAGGTAGTCGGTCATCCCCATCAACCCGTGACCCATGTCCCCGAACACCCGTGACCATGTCCCCGGTCCAAACAGGGGACTCAGGGCGTGCCACTCAAGCTGACCCACTACTGAAGCGTCGCTGCGCTTGATCGTCGGCACCTTTCCGGCCAACATCGCGAAATGAAGTCCGCCGTCAACGCCGCTGTGTTTCTGATCGTGCTGTTCGCGATTCCCATCGTCCCCTTCCTCTGGCTGGGGGAATCGTTTGAGCAGAGTCTGCTCGATGCGCTGCGCCGGCCCGCGTCGCCGGCGACCGTTGCCGGCTGGGTGATTGGCTTGTTGGCTGCCGACATGTTTCTTCCGGTTCCTTCGAGCGCGGTGATCACGTATGCCGGCGGCATTTTGGGAATCCTCGGCGGAACCGTGGTGTCGTGGGTGGGATTGTCGCTGGGTGCGATCGGCGGCTTCGGCCTGGCGCGGGTGTTCGGTGAACCGCTCGCGCGGCGATTCAGCGAGGCCGACGATGTGGACCGGATGAGCGACTTCGCGCGGCGTCACGGTCCCACCGCGCTGGTCCTCACGCGAGCCCTGCCGATCCTCGCCGAAGCGTGCGAGCTGATGCTCGGGGCCGTTCGATTGAGCTGGCGGCGATTCCTGCCGCCGATGCTGGCGAGCAACGCGATCCTCGCGCTGACTTACGCCGCGTGCGGAGCTTAGGATCGGCGCAGAATTAATTGTCGTGGTTCGCTCCGCGAACCAACGTTGGTTCGCGGAG
>JAYTIB010000195.1:0-2197 GCA_043732205.1 Schlesneria sp.
CAACGACACGGCACGTTCGACGCGGCGACCCCCAAGAGACCGATTGTTGTCGAGAATTTCATTTGACCGCCGGTTTTGTGACCAAGACTGGATCGTCAAGCATGAACGCGAATCGGCGTTCGACGGCTTCCACGGGTTGAACAAGAAAGGCGGACTCCAATGAATTGTTTGAATCGCATCGTCTGGCGTGCGGCTCTGGCACTCGTGATCAGTGGAGCGTGCAGCGTGCCAGCCGAAGCCCAAACCATCGGCAACGCGATGGTCACGTTCCTCAATGGAAAGCTCAGCACCCGCGTGGGTGGTGGCGAATGCGCCCACATGGCGACCGAAGCACTGCGGGTCGGCGGCGGCGAGTTTTATCAGCCTGATATCGGTGCGGATTCCCCGGCCACGGGCGATTATGTCTGGGGCACGCTGGTCACGACGATTTCGTTTTCCACCGTGTGGGCGGATTCGGCGGTCTCCAGCCCGTGTCTGCCGGGTGACGTGATTCAGTATGGGGCCGGCACGAAAATCGGCACCGCGACCTACACCTCCCGCCACACGTCCGTCGTGCAGACCGTCAACACCACCAAGAACCGCCCCACGGCGGTCTACCAGCAGAACTTCGGCGCCGTCCGAACCGTGAAGAGTGCGACCATCGACGTGACGCAACTCACCGCCGGTTGGATCCGCATCTATCGGCCCAAAGCCCGCATTGATGCGACGAACGTCTGGAAATTCTCGGTGGTCAACAGTGCCACGACCTCGCAGACCTATACCGTGATGGTGGGCACCACGACGGTCAGCACGGTCTCGGCGGGTGTCGTCAATACGGCCAGCAGCTTCCGCACGCACAAGGTGACGACCACGGGCACCGTTCCCAACGTGGTCAACAACGCCAATTCCATCTTCGTGCAGAATGCCAAGGGAGATGAGATCTACAACCCCACGACCAGCACGTTCGGCATCCGCCAACTGGCACAGTAGTGAAAACTACTGTAGTCCCGTCGCTCCGCCGACGGGAACGCCATCAGATATGGCGTACACACCGGCGGTGACGCTTGTTGCCGCACGTCCCGTCGGCGGAGCGACGGGACTACAGTAGATTTGTCGGGCACGTCAGTAGTGACCGCGCGACGGCATTGCCTCGGAAATCCTCAACCATTGCGGGACCGAATCACACGGGCTACATTCGCCCCGTGGACAGTCCCCCCGATGGTTTGAGGTATCGCATGATGGCCTGGCGCGTGAGTCTTGGGACCGTGTTGCTGATGCTGGCGACCGGATGCGGCGGTGAAGCGGCCAAGCCGCTCAATTCCAGTTCGCCACCCGCCACAGCGGGCGCTGCGAACAAGTCGGCAACCGACAAGCCGACTGCCAAAAAACCGTCGACCGACATGCCGTCGACGGACCAGCCGGACGAACCAGTGACGCCTCTGGTCTCCTCCGATCCCGACACACAATCCACCGAGCGGACGCGGCCGGAGCCCCCGTTCCAACTCGAAGAGGGCTTCACCCTGCTGAGCTTCTCCGACTTCGAAGCCTTCGGTGCCGACGAGGAAACTTGGGAAGCGACGGCGGAAGGAATGAAGTGCTCGGGCAAGCCGCGCGGTTATCTGTATTCAAAGCAGAGCCATCAAAACTTCACCCTGCGGCTGGACTACCGCTTCACCAAGCCGGAGTCGCTCAAGGACGACAGCAAGTTCAAAGGGAACACCGGCTTCTTGGTGTACGTCACCGGTGAACACAAACTGTGGCCGGTCTGCCTGGAGGTTCAGGGCAAGCACGTGCAGATGGGGGCCATCAAGGAAAACGGCGGCGCCCAGCCGGTGACGGCCACCGACGATGACGCGGCGCGTCAGAAGGCGCGCCGTCCCGTCGGCCAGTGGAACACCATCGAGATCGTCTCCCACAACGGTGCCCTCTCCGTCGCGTTGAATGGCACTCCGATCAGCAAATGCGAGCCCGATTTTCTCAGCGAGGGGTTGATCGGCATTCAGGCGGAAGATCATCCCTTTGAAGTGCGCCGCATTCGGATGGGGCGCGGGACGTGATCAGGCAGTCGGCAGGGAATGATCTACCCGTGGGACGGATTTCCAATCCGTCCTACATCATTGGTAGTTGATTTCCTGCGGACGGCCCAAGACGCGAGACGTGACGGGAACAGACATCGCTTGCCAAAATCGGCAAGCCTGTCCCCGGCACATCCATGACG
>JAYTIB010000196.1:0-5888 GCA_043732205.1 Schlesneria sp.
CCGACGGACAATTCGTGGGTGTCGCGCAGATACAACCAGACGACCCACAGCAACACGGCCACGCTGCCGCCGATCAGCAGCAACCAGCCGACGGGTGACTGGGGCAGGTCGAGTTCGCGCGAGGTGAGCGTGGCCGTCGCGTCGGCGGCCAGCAGCAACAGGGGGGGAAAAGCGATCGGTGTCATGCGGTGGTCGTCGTTCGTCGGGCAGACTCGCCCCGGCGTCCCCGAGACGACGGTGGCGAAGCTGCTGAAGTTCGGTGGTAACTGAGGCGATAGGCCAGCGCCTGTTCGACGATCATCAGGGTCAGCAGCAGCCAGAGCAACCATTGGCGGATTTCGGAACCGGCTTCCTTCCCCTGAACCCATTCCAACTGGCCGAATTCCTGAATGGTCACCTTGCTGTTGCCTCCCAATCGCTTCCGCACGTCGGCTGTTGTCGCCAACTGCAATTCGCTTTCCCGCGGCGCGACATTGAAGGCGATCAGGCGGTCTTCACTGACCTGGTTCTGACTCATCAGACGGACGGTGTAGATCCCCGGATCGTCGGTGTCGCGGAATGTGGCGGCCAGCCGCAGCGCTCCCGGAACAGGCGCCGCACCTTCGGGTGTCTCCGGTTGTTCCGGAGAGGCCTGCAGCCGCGTGGTCCGCTCACCCTCCTGGCCGGGGGACAGGATTTCGACGGTGTCCGCGTAGTCGGCCGGATTGAGCCGCAGTTGAATCGGCTCACCGACCTGCCGCGTTTCCGGGCTGCGATCTGTTCGAGCGAGTTGTTTGATCAGTTCCAGTTGCACGACCACATAGCTGTAGTCGGTGGCCCAGTTGTTCCAGTCGGGCGACGCGGTCGTGAGCACCGTCACGACTTGGCCGTTGCCGAACTTGTGCTCCAACACCAGCGGGTCGTTGGTGCGCAGGGTGGCGAGGGTGCGGACCCGGTCTTTGCGCGCCTGGTCGTCCTTCGTCCATTCGCTCGCAACCGGGAAGTACTTGTCGATCCGGATCCTCGCCAGCGACGCGTTCTCCTCACCGGCAAACACCCGGAACATCGGATGATCAGCGACCCGCAGATCGGCTCCGGGATTGGTCGGATCGATGAACAGTTCCCGCGGAGCGGTCTCGAGCGGCACCGGGAACAGGCCCTGGCCTTCTCGATATAGCGCATCGTTGTAGTGGACCGGACGAATCGCGTCGCCGACGAACCACGCCAAGCCGCCACCCGCTGCGACGTACTTCTCCAGCGCGTCCAACCCATCGGCGGGAATCTCGGGGACGTTCAGCAGGAAGATGGCGCGGAACTCGTCGAGAGGCCGACGCCGCAGAAACTCCACGTTTTCAATGACGGGCGCGAACCCGGTGCTTTTGGGATCGGCGGCCAATGCGTCCGCCACGTACGACCCGTCGTCGCCGCTCGGGTTGCCATCCACGATCAACACCGGCACCGCCTTCGGCACATCGACGGCCAGGAAGCGGGCGTTGTCTTCGACCAGTGAATCGGCATCAATGCTGACACGCAGCTTGTGCCGGCCGGATGTCGCCAGTCGGACGTCCACTTCGTGTGTCACCTCGGAGAGCGGATTGATCTCTTCGAACACCACGCTGACGGGAATTTTTTCGTCGTTGTCGAAGAGCGCCAGACGGACGTCCTTCGCCACCTGCTGGCCCGAGTTCTTAACGGAGACTTTCAGCCGCAGCGGAACATCGGCCGCCGCGACCTGGATGTCGCCCGACAACGACGTCACCGCCAGATTCGCATGTTGTTCCGGCACCGTCCGCACCAGATTCACCGACACGCCGGCGTTGGTCAGTTCCTCCACCGCGGCCGAGATCGCCTTCTGGTCCTGCCAGTCCCGCTCGCGGAAGTCAGAGATCACGTGCAGGTGCTGGATCGTCCCGCGCTCCTCGGCCAGCAGCTTTCGCGCGGCTTGCAATCCGGCAACCAGATCGAGCGCCCGGTGGGTACACGGAAACGCCTGCTGGTCGAGTTTCGTCGACAGCTCCGTCACGAAGTCTTCATTGACATCGCGCTCCGAAAACACCGGTTGCTCGGGGCGCGACAGCCGCAGCAGCGTGAGCTTCTGCGTGTTCGGCTGCTCGGCCCCACCGGCCGCGAGTCGGTTGATGATCTTCAGCGATTCGGAGAACGAGCTGGTCTCACCCCACCGGTCGCGCATCGACAGACTGTCGTCGAGCAGCACCACATGGTGCGAGCGGGCTCCGCGGAAGATCGACATCTGCGAGGGATCGAGAATCAGGCGCGAGATCAGCATCACGATCGCCGCCACGATCAGGATTCGCAGCAACAGCAGCAGCAATTGCTCCAGCAGCAACCGCCGGCGGTTCCGCTGCTGGCTGGCCAGCAGAAACTCCATCGCCGCAAACTGCACCCGCCGAAACCGCATCCGGTTGATCAGATGGATGATGATCGGCGACGCCAGCAAGAACGCGCCGCCCGCGATAAACGTCGGATTGAAAAAGTGATTGACGAGCCAGACGTTCATGTCACCCTCTGTCCCGGCAAGCGAAAGAAATCGGACACACGGCACGAAAAGCCCGGCAGATCGTCGCCACCCGACAACTCGTCATCCTGACTGAGCAGCCGCATCGATTGACCCACCCGGTGAATCGCGATCTCCTTGGCATCGGGATCGACAACCCAAACCTGCTTGACGCCGAACGCGAGGTATTCATCCACCTTGAGAGCCACCTGATTGACGCGGTCATCGGGTGAAAGGACTTCGACGGCGATCACAGGCGGCACCTTGGCATACTCGGCGAGAATATCCTCCGCCGTTTGCACGTCGTCGAAATACGCCACGTCGGGACCGCGAACCGTATCGGGATCGCGTTCCACAATCACGCCGGCATCGTTGGAGCAGACGAATCCGACCGGCTGTGTGTCTGCATGACGGCCCAGAACTTTGACAATGTTTGCACAGACAAATCCGTGCAGCCGTTTCGGTGGTGGCATCTCGATCACCTCACCTTTTTCCAGTTCGAAGTGCCGATCCGCGTTTTCCGGACGTTCCACCCAAGCGGCGAATGCTTCGGCCGTCATTTTGTATGGGGCCGTCGCTTGGGGTGAACCGGCCTTCGATGGTGCGGCAGTCGTGGACATCGTGAACCTCAATCATTCCGGCCGAGCGCTCAACCAACGGGCATGGATTCAATCGTTCGACAGACCGGCCAGCCGAACGAGTTCATGGGCGGCCGCTTCGCCCACCGTAGCGATGTCGATGCGGCCTTGCGATTCGTGCGTGATTGTTGTCAGCCAGAGTTCGCCTGTCGGCAGGTGAAAACTCAAGTCTTCCGGGTAGTCGGGTGCCCGCCAGCCGAAGAGTCGTCCGACGCGCGCCAGGACGGGAATCGAATGCTCATCGCAGCGATAGAGGCGATACCAAGCCTGACCGCCGAACAACCGAGTCCCCGGCCACTCTTCCGTCAGTCGTTCTTCCACGAGTGACGGTTCGAGGTCGACGGCGACTTGCAGCGCGGTCGGTGAAAACTTCAACTGCTCGCGCCAGACGAGACCGATCAGCGACTGCGTTCGGCGGGCAAAGTTGAGCAGGCCGAGATAGTCCTCGCCCGTGATGTCGCTGGTAGCCGTCCGGACCGAGATGGGCCGGTGTGCTGAAGGGCTGTTCGTCGGACATGACGCGGCTTTCAGGGTCATGCTTATTGCCTCACCGATTGTCGCATGCCGACGCGGTGCGTGAGGTAGTGGGCCAGGGCCGCGTCGAGGTGTTCGCTGGTCCGGATCGTGTGGTAGTCGATCATCTGCCGCGTGCAGTGGCGGCGGATGTCGTCGATGAACGCGGTCACGGCCGCCAGGTAACCCTCGCGCAGCGAGCGAGGGTCGCAGATCAGGTCGCCCATTTCCTCCATGCCTTCGAACTTCGTCGTCCCGGCAAAGTTGAAGTCGAGTTCCTCGTCGTCCATCACGTGGAACACCATCACGTCGTGGCCGCGCGTGCGGAGCAGCTTGAGTCCCTTGAACAACCCCGCGCGGTCGACGAACAGGTCCGAGATCAGCACGATCAACCCGCGGCGGGTCTGTTGGTCGGCCACCTGCTTCAACAGCGCCTGCAAGTCCGTTTTCTTGGCCGGCTGCTGCACATCGAGCGACGCCAGGATCGATTGCAGATGGTTTTGTTTGCTGCTGGGGGGGACCGTCGCCCGGACCACATCGTCGAAGGAGATCATCCCGACGGAATCCTGTTGCCGCAGCAACAGGTACGACAGCGACGCCGCGATCTGGCAGGCGTACTCGTACTTCGACAGCTTGTGCGAACCGAACTGCATCGATTCGGACAGGTCCACCAGCAGCGTGGTGCGAAGGTTGGTTTCCTCTTCGTACTGCTTGATGTAATAGCGGTCGGTCTTGGACCAGACTTTCCAATCGATGCGGCGGATGTCGTCGCCCGGCGCGTACTCGCGGTGCTGCGCGAACTCGACCGACTGGCCGAAGTACGGGCTGCGGTGCAGTCCCGACAGAAACCCCTCGACGACATTGCGGGCCAGAATCTCCAGCCGCGAAATGCGGGCGATCGCTTCAGGCGGCAAAAATCTTCGTGAGGTTTGGGTCACGGGTCAGTTCCCCTTCCTTGGACGGAGTCGACTGAATGAGTTGTTCGACGATCTTGTCCGAGTTGATCCCCTCGCTCTCGGCGGCGAAGCTGACCACGATCCGGTGCCGCAACACGGGAGCCGCCAGCGCCTTGATGTCGTCGGTCGACACATGCGTGCGTCCGTTGAGCAACGCCCGGGCCTTGGCACCCAACAGCAGGAACTGCACGGCGCGCGGCCCGGCACCCCAGCTCAACTGATCTTCGACAAACTTCGGCACGCCCGGTTCGCCAACGCGGGTCTGACGGACCAGCGCGAGCGTGTAGTCCACCACGTGGTCGCTGACGGGCACCTGCCGCACCAGCTTTTGCAGGGCGAGGATCTCGGCACCGTCGAGAACTTTCTGCACGTCATCGGTCTGCACCGAAGTCGTCCGCTTGGCAATCTGCCGCTCTTCTTCGAACGACGGATACCGGACGAACACCTTGAACATGAACCGGTCCTGCTGCGCTTCGGGGAGCGAATACGTTCCCTCTTGCTCGATCGGATTCTGCGTCGCCAGCACGAAGAATGGATCGGCGAGAATGTGCCGCAACTGGCCGACAGTGACCTGGCGCTCCTGCATCGCTTCCAGCAGCGCGGCCTGTGTTTTCGGCGGGGTGCGGTTGATTTCGTCCGCCAGGATCACGTTGTGGAACAGCGGACCGGAGATGAACTGCGGTTCGCGCCGGCCGGTCTCGCGGTTCTCCTGCAGCACGTCGGTCCCGGTGATGTCGGCGGGCATCAGGTCCGGCGTGAACTGGATGCGGGCGAAACTCATCGACAGGCACCGCGCCAGCGTGCTGATCATCAAGGTCTTGGCCAGGCCGGGCACTCCCTCCAGCAGGCAGTGCCCGCGGCTGAAGAGTGCGATCAGCAATTGCTCGATGACGTCGTCCTGCCCGACGATCACCTTGGCCATCTGCTCCCGGATCGATTGAAACGCCTTGTTCAATTTGGCGATCGAAGCTTCGATTTCGGCTTGTGAAACAGTGTCACTCATGACGTTTCCGACTCCCCGTGCGGAGGAAGGGATTGTGAAGGATTGGCGAACCCGTCGCATCCTAGCGGCCCCCTTCACCAGACGCGACCCTGCTGTCTGCGGTTTTCCCGCACGTCGAAGACGAAGACGCCGAACGTGTTGGAGAAGAGACAAGTGCGAAGTGCGAAGTGAGAAGTGAGAAGTGAGAAGTGAGAAGTGATCAGTGCAAAGTGCAAAGTGCAAAGGGCCAGATCCGCAACGATCGGGATCGACAGCTTCCCGTCTTCCCATTTTGCACTTTGCAC
>JAYTIB010000197.1:0-2182 GCA_043732205.1 Schlesneria sp.
CATCGCAACGCCTGGCATCGTGACACCGCCATGCGGGTGCTGCTGGAACGGAATCCGCATGAAGTCTTGGACGCCCTCAAGCACAACTGGAAACAGAACAAGCTGACGCGCAGCCGTCTGCGTGTGCTGTGGATGCTGAAGATTCTCGACCCGCGACTGACTCCGGCCGTGCTGGCGTGGTCTGAAACGAGAAGCCGCGATCCCAAGGTGCGCGAGCATGTGGCCGCGGCGATCGGCGACAACCTCGACGAGTTGCTCGGCGAAGACGCATTGGATTTGGTCAACGACGAGACCGACGACCGGGTCCGGTTCCGGCTGGCGCTGGACTTGAGCGGTCGCAGCGATGACGCGGTCGCCGAGCGCAAACTGTTGGTTCATCTGCTCGATCACGGAGCCGAAGATCCGTGGCTGCGTGTGGCGGTGGCGACGATCCGGTGCAATCCGCCCGAAGCGATGCTCGTCCAACTGCTGGAGCACTGGCAGTCGCGCGGCATGACGCCGGACGGCGGCGTGGAATTGATTGAAGAGCTCGCGGAAGTGGCGGGTGCGCAGCTCGCGCCGGGGGCGTCGCAAGCCTACTTCAAATCATTGCTGTCGTTCGCCTCGCCGACACTCAGCACACAGGTCGTGCATGACATTCAACAGGCCGGCGTGCGGGGTTTCGGTCAGGGGGCCGCGCGGCGGGGCGCGGCGCTGCAGTCTCATCTGGATCAATTGAACGAGACCGAAAAGCCATTGATCGACTCGTTGGTCGCGCGGGCGGACGAGACCGTCTCTGACGGGGACGCGCCGCCGGCACGACGGCTGTTGGCCATCAAGACTCTGCGGTTCATCCCGCGCCCCGCAGTCGCACGCTCGCTGTTGGATCTGGCATTGTCGGCGGAGGACATCGCGCTACGGCTGGCCGCGCTCGACGCGCTGAGCGCCGCGCGTGACCCGTCTGTCGGGACGACGCTGCTGGCACAGTTTGATGCTCAAACGCCGCAGTTGCGACGCGCCATCCTGGATGTCCTGCTGGCGGACGAGGCGCGTGCGAGTTTGTTGCTGGAGGCGTTGGAACGGGGAACCCTCAAGCCGGCCGAGATCGATGTGACCCGGCAGACGCGACTGACCAAGCATCGCAACGCGGAACTTGGCGCTCGTGCGGGCAAACTGTTTGCCGCCGCGATCTCAACGGACCGCAACGCGGTGATGGCCGCGTATCAACCCGCCATTGATGCGAAGGGGAATGCCCTGCGCGGCCGCGCGATCTTCGAGAAGAACTGCGTCACCTGTCATCGGGTGGCGAACATCGGCGTGAACGTCGGCCCGGACATCGCCGACACGCGCGACAAGACTCCGGCGTATCTGCTCACGAACATCCTCGACCCGAACCGCGCCGTCGACGCGAACTTCTTTGGTTACGTTCTGATCACCAAACAGGGGCGCATCCTGACCGGACTGGTGAAGAGCGAAACCGCGTCGTCGATCACGATCCGTCTGCCGGAAGGGAAGGAAGAGACCGTGCTGCGGGCCGATGTGGAGGAACTGAAATCCAGCGGCCAGTCGCTGATGCCCGTCGGCGTGGAGAAGACGATCACCGTCGAACAAATGGCCGACCTGATCTCGTTCCTGAAGAACTGGCGATACCTCGACGGTGCCGTGCCGCTGGCGGAGTAAGGCAGCCGGCAGGAAATGATCGACCTGTAGGACGGATTTCCAATCCGTCCCGTGTTGGCGGACGGATTGAAAATCCGTCCTACGATATTGGTCGTTGATTTCCTGCGGACTGCCTGATGATCGGCGCATCAATTCGTGTCGTAGCACGGACGCCTCGTCCGTGCGGCCCAATTCGACAGATGGTCACGTCTTGCCGCACGGACGAGGCGTCCGTGCTACGGCTGGTTCTCACCGAATCTCGACGGTGATTGATGCGACGATCCTTACCGTTCGCGCGGACTCACGCGGTAGATCATCAGCCGCCGCTCGCGGAAGCGGAGCGGATCGCCGATGGCGGTGGCCTGCCGGTCTGCGGGAAGCTCGTTGGTGATTCGAACCTCGCGCTGGGTCCATTCGATGACGAGCTCGTGTGCGGGTGCGACAGCCGCTTCGTCGCGGACCGATTTCCCGTCGCGCGATCCCGCCAACACGAATTGCGCTGCCGGCCAGCGGCTGCGGAGCACGAACAGCAGGGACTCGGGGA
>JAYTIB010000198.1:0-5846 GCA_043732205.1 Schlesneria sp.
GATCGCCGAGTCGGGCGAGCAACTCGCGCAGGGCTGCGAAGGCGCGCCGGCGCAGTTCGTGCGGGTCCACGATCTCCGCCATTCGCCCGGGAGCGTCCACGACTGCGGCCACACGCTGAAGCACAGGAAAGACCCGCGCGAGCAGATGGACTTCTCGCGGCAGCAGTACCTGAACTTCATGGGTCGGCAATTGGCGGAGATAACGGCTCAAGGCATCAATCAAACTGTCCAGCGCTTTGTACGGGACCGATTCACGCTCATAGCATTTGCCTGACAGCACCACCGCTTTGCCGCCCCGCTGCAAATCGTCGAGAAAATGCTGGGCCAGCATGCTCTTGCCCGCTCCCGACCGGCCGTGCAGGCGGACGACGACGGCGCGGCCTTTCCGCATGGCTTGAAACGCGCCGAACAGTTCGGCCGAATGTGATTCCCGGCCGACAAACGTGGAACTCTGGGTTGGCACGGACCGCAGGCCCGGCGGCTTGTCGATTCCTGACGGCGTCTCCCCCAATCGCCGCAACACCTCGTGTCCCTCGGGACGCGCCTCGGGGGATATGTGCAGCAACGCGACGCACAAGTCGTTGAGATCATCCGGAACACCAGGCACCACTTCTGCGGGCACCGGCGGTTCCAGTTGCTGCTTGGCTACGAGAACTTGAAGCGGAGTGCCCGTGAAGGGCAATCGGCCGGTCAGCGCTTCAAACAGCATGACACCCACACTGTACCAGTCACTGGCACGCGACTGCGACTCGCTCGCCGCCTGTTCGGGTGCCATGTAGGCGATGGTGCCAGTGACGTGTTGTTGCGTGCTTTGATGGACGCCTTCCCAATCCATCTCGGCCACCAGCCCGAAATCCAGCAGCACGACCCGGCCTTCGCGAGTCACCATCACGTTGGAGGGTTTGATGTCGCGATGTAGCTTTCCGTGGGCGTGCAGGGCCGAAACCCCATGCGCCAACTGGCGCAGCGTCGCGCGGAGGCGGTCATTTTGATGCGGCGACAGGGCGCAGGGCGTTCCGGAGGCCGACTGGATCGCGGCGGCCCCGGTTCCAAGTTCCAATTGCGTGGGCTGAATGTAATCGAGAGTTTGATAGCTCACCGCTCTGGCACCCGCACGGATGTAACTCAGGAAGTGCTCCCCATCGATCAGTTCCATGGCGATGAAGCATTGCTGCCCGGTGGAACTCAGTTCGTACAGACCGACGAGGTTGGGATGCGTGACCTCCGCCAAGGCACGGAATTCCTGCTTGAGGCGATACACGGCCGACGCATCGACTCGCTGCAGTGTTTTCAGTGCGATCATTTCCTGGCGTTTGCGATCGAAGGCCTGATAGACGACCCCCATGCCGCCGTGCCCCAGTTCGCCGAGAACCTGGTAGTCTCCAATCGCGGGCAGGCCGGCCAGAACAGGCCGCGCTTGCGCCGACGTCGCCGACCCGATTGGTTCCTGCGGCGTGCCATGCAGCGTGTGAAACGTCGTCTGCAGCGAGCGCAACCCGTCGACCAAGTCATCGATCAGGTCGGGGCAGTCTCGGCACAATTCTGCGGGAGTGACGATCTGGCCCTGAGCCCGCAGTTGTTCCCAACGCAGCAGCAGATCGGCGATTTGGGGATCGAGAACCATCGCAAACGAGCCGTGAGACCGTGGGAATATCTGTCGCCAAAGTGGTACTGTATATCGCAAGTCGAAAGGGGTTTCGAGCCCAGGGTCGCCGCATCTCGAACCATTTGGCTTGAAGTGAGTTGCGACTTCGGCAGATAACGCACCCTGAGAAGCCCGCTGAAAACACGTGCGTCCATTACCGGCAGGTAATGCTGATTTTCGAAGTTGTGTTCCTGTTTGGAGTTTGAGATGCGGAGGCCCTGGTTTCGAGCCCGGCTGCCGCTTCCCGTTCGAGACCCGCAGGCGAAATCATTGGGAATCTGCGAACGATTCGGGGAAGGGACGGCCCATGAATAACGGTAGTGACTTGGCGAGACCCACCCGTAGCATGGACGCCTCGTCCGTGCGGCAAGACGCGTCCATCTGTCGAATTGGGCCGCACGGACGAGGCGTCCATGCTACGACAGTCACTGATGCGCCGATCCAAAGGGGCTTGGACAATCATTGCGCGGCGAACGGCAATTCGAGATTACGAGCACTGTCATCGGGCCGCTTCCAGGCCATTGCGGAACTGTCGGCATGAACATCGCCTCACCTCAACGTCTGTCAGCAGAAGCCAACGGCTCACCAGACCGCAGAGTGATTGGCGGGCGCTACCAGGTTCTGCGCCAACTGAAGCATGGCGAAGACACGGAAACCCTGCTGGCCACCGATCTCTCACACGCGACCACCGTAGTCATCAAGACGGCGGCGGCGGCATCGTTCTCGGCCTCGGCGCGGATGCGGCTCGAACATGAAGCCCGCGTCCTTTCGCAAATCAGGAATGGTCTGTTCGCGCCCCTGCTCGATTCGGGCTCCGAGGGGGATCAAGTTTATCTGGTCATGCCCTTCATTCCGGGAATCACACTTCAGTCGCGTTTGCGGCAGGGTCCGCTTCCCGTGTTGGACGCGGTCACGTTGGGCCGTGCGCTCCTGACCGCACTGAGCGCAGCGCATGCCCGCGAAGTGCTGCATCGCGATGTCAAGCCCGCCAATGTGATCGTGAATGAAGGCACTCCCCTGCGTGAAGCCACGCTCATCGATTTCGGACTGGCCCGCAGCACCGAACTGGACTCCAGCATCCGGGACCAGTGGGTCGGAACCGCGCAGTACCTGTCGCCCGAGGGGGCGGGGTTGCTCGACCAGGAAGTGACCGAGTGTTCCGACTTGTACTCGGCGGGAATCGTGCTCTTTGAGTGCCTCGCCGGCCGGCCGCCATTTCAGGGCCAGAGCGTCGGCGAGGTCTTGCGACAGCACATGACGGTGCAACCTCCCGAATTGCGGAGCCTCGGTCTGCCGGTGCCGCGCGTGTTGGACGAAGTCATCCAGCGACTGCTGCGGAAGGATCCCCGCGACCGCTACCAAACGGCGGAAGCCGTGGTCGCGGACCTGACGGTGATTGCGGAGGCGCTGCAACAAGGGGAGTCCGAACCGGCTCTCGTGGTTGGGTTGCATGATCGCCGCCAGACACTGACCGAGCCCGCGTTCGTTGGCCGCGGCCAGGAATTGGCGGTACTCAACGCACAATTGAAACGGACGCAGGCGGGCCAGGGCGGCTTGGTTCTATTGGAAGCCGAATCGGGTGGCGGCAAGTCCCGCCTGCTCGCCGAATTCGCGCTGCGCGGGACACAACAGGGAGCCTGGATCTTGCGCGGACACGGCTTGGATCAGGCCGCCCAGCGCCCGTTCCAACTGCTGACGGGAGTAGCCGAAGGGTTGATCACGGCGGCGCACTTGGAACCCGGGTTCGAAGAGAAGATCCGAGTCGGATTGGGAGACCACCAGGAAGCGGTGTGTTCCGCCCTGCCGGAATTGGTGAAGCTGTTTGGCTCCAGCGTGACAGGCCGCCTCGGCCCCGAGACGTTCGCGGAAACGCGCAGTGTGCAGGCGCTCGCGGCCCTGTTGGATTCACTGGGAGCAACAGGTCGGCCGGTGTTGGTGCTGCTGGATGATTGCCAATGGGCGGACCAGTTGACGCTCAAGGTTCTCAGCAACTGGCAGCGCCGATCGTCCACGCCGGAACGTCCCGTCCTCGTGGTTGCCGCCTTCCGGTCGGAGGAAGTTTCTTCCGGCCATCTGCTGCGCACACTCCAGACGGTGGCTCATTTGAGGCTGCCAACGTTCCAGGCGGCCAACGTCCGCAAGCTGGTCGAATCGATGGCTGGTCCGCTTCCCGACGAGGCGGTGAACGTCATTGAGCGCCTGGCCGAAGGGAGTCCGTTCATGGCGGCGGCGACGCTGCGCGGACTGGTGGAATCGGGTGCGTTGGTGGCGGTGCCGACGGGCTGGCGGGTCGAGTCGCTCGCTATGGCTGACGTGCAGTCCTCGCGTCACGCCGCCGCGTTCCTCGCGCGCCGCATCGAATTATTGCCGCAGACAACCATCAAGCTGCTCTCGGTGGGGGCCGTTCTGGGCAAGGAGTTTGATTTGTTCACCGCGTCAAAGCTGGCGCAGCAGACTTCGGAGCAGGCCATTGCCGCGCTGCGCGAGGCGCAGCAGCGGCATATTGTCTGGGCCAAAGCGGCGGATGGCCGGTGTGTCTTCATGCACGACAAGCTCCGCCAGACACTGCTCGATCATCTGCCCGAACACGATCGCCGCGAATTGCATCTGCACGCCGCGGCCGATCTCGAAGCCGAGTCGCCCGATCGCGTGTTTGAATTGGCGTATCACTTCGACGCGGGGGGAGTGAGCCAACGCGCGTTGCCGTATGCCCTCGCCGCCGCTGAAGAAGCCCGTTCGCACCATGCACTGGAGCTTGCCGAACAGCAGTATCGCATCGCGCAGCACGGCGTAACGGATACGGACGAGGCAACTCGATACCGTATCGCCGAAGGTCTCGGCGACGTGCTCATGTTGCGTGGTCGCTACCAAGCGGCTGCCCAAGTGTTTCAAGCGGCAAGTTTGCTGGCAAAAGACAACATGACGCGTGCGGAGATCGAAGGAAAACTTGGCGAGCTCGCCTTCAAACAGGGCGACAATAAAAAAACGTCCGAGGCACTGGAGCGCTCGCTCCGTTTGCAGGGTCGATGGGTTCCCTCGGGGACCATCGGGTTCTTGCTGTTCCTAGTGTGGGAAGTGCTCGTGCAATCATTGCACACGGTGCTACCCAAGCTGTTTCTGGCTCGACGTAGTCTGCAAGGCACCGAGAAGGAGTTTTTGTCCATTCGTTTGTATACGACATTGGCCTACGGCTACTTTTTCGACCGCGGTGTGGTCCCTTGTTTGTGGTCACATTTGCGTGCCATCAATCTGGCCGAGCGGTATCCGCCAACACTCGAACTGGGGCACGCCTGGGCAACCCACGCTCCCGTGATGTCCTTGATCCCGTGGCTCCGTCGCGGTGAAGACTTCGCGAAAAAGTCACTCGCCATACGCAAGGACTTGGGCGATGTCTGCGGACAGGGACAATCGCTGCATTACTGGGGAGTCGTGCTCTTTGTCGGGGCGAAGTTTGACGAGTGCATCAGCAAGTGCGGGGAAGCGGTCAGACTTCTCGAACGGACGGGCGATTTCTGGGAAAGAAACATGGCCCGGTGGCAAAGCGCCAACTCGGTCTACCGGAAGGGCGACTTGCCACGCGCGATCGCCGAAGCCAAATTGTTGCACGAAGCGGCCAGCGAGATGGGGGACGATAAGGTCTCGGGATTCTGTCTCGACGTTTGGTCGCGGGCCTCGGGCGGGCAATTGCCGGCGGACGTTGTTCGGCGGGAGATGAACAAAGAACGGAACGATGTGCAGGCCACCGCCCAAGTTTTTCTGGCGGAAGCGGTGCGTTTGGTTAGGCAGGACGAATTGGCCGAGGCGGTTAAGACCCTGAACAAAGCCCGCGAGGTGTGTCGCGAGGTCGGCATGATGAACGCCTGGGTGTCGCCCGTATTGCCGTGGTTGGCAACGACCCACCGCTTGCAATGGCAAAGGTCAACAGATCTCGTCCCGCATCGCCGTCGCCAACTGCTCCTCAGCGCTCGTCGGGCTGCACGTCAAGCCCTGGCAGCGGCCAGAAAGTTTCAAACCGACTTGCCGCACGCGCTGCGTGAAGCGGGACTCATCGCGGCCATGCAGGGCTCACTCCGCCGGGCACGCGCGTATCTAGACGAGAGCCTGGCGGTGGCGGAGCGACAAGGGGCACGTTTTGAACATGCTCAGACATTGTTGTCTCGGGGACGCGTCGGTCTGGAGGTCGGTTGGCCGGGCGCTCAGG
>JAYTIB010000199.1:0-5843 GCA_043732205.1 Schlesneria sp.
TTCATTCCGGGTCCGCAGACCGAACTGGCGCTGACCGCCGCGAAGCAGGTCGCGGCCGGGCAGGCGACGATGTTCAACCCGCTCTATGTCCACGGACCGGTCGGCACTGGCAAGACGCACCTGCTCGAAGGGATCTGCCGGCAACTGAAGCGCTCGCAACCGACGGCCAATGTCATGCTGCTGACATCGGAGGCGTTCGCGAACTACTTCACGCAGGCGCTGCGCGACCGTTCGCTCCCCAGTTTTCGCCAGCGGTTCCGTGGTGTCGACGTGCTGCTGGTCGACGACATCGAGTTCTTCGAATCGAAGCGCGTCTTTCAGGAGGAGTTTCTGCACACGTTCACCGAACTGGTCGATCACGGTCGCCAAGTGGTGTTGACGGGATCACGGCATCCGCGCCTGCTGACCAAGCTGGGTGACGAATTGGCGACACGCTTCTTATCGGGACTGGTCTGCCGGCTGGATGTTCCGGACGCGGCCACGCGCCGGATGATCGTCGAAGCCAAGGCCGCGCGGATGTCCGGTGAGTTCGCGCCCGAGGCATTGCAGTACGTGGCGGAGCGATTTCAAAGCAGCGTCCGCGAACTGGAAGGGGCGCTCAACTGCCTGCAGACGTACCACTCGATGACGCACAAGCGCGTCACGCTCAACAGCGCGCGGCAGATCCTGGCCGACTTGGAACGGGACTGCCTGCGCATCATCCGCCTCGCCGACATCGAACGGGTGATCTGTCATCTGTTCGGAGTGAAGCCGAAGGACTTGCAGTCGGAAAGCCGGGTGCGCACGGTCAGTCAACCGCGCATGCTGGCGATGTTCCTGGCACGCAAGCACACGCAGTCGGCCTACACGGAAATCGGCCAGCACTTCGGCGGTCGCAACCACAGCACCGTGATGTCGGCCGAACGCAAAGTCCAACAATGGCTCGACGAGAACTCCACGATCCAAGTGGCGTCGCAGACTTGGACGATCGGCGAAATCCTGTCGACGATCGAACAGCAGTTGCTGGCCGGGTAGCACGGACGCCTCGTCCGTGCGTTGATCCCAGCGGAGCGACTCGCACGGACGAGGCGTCCATGCTACGAGACCCGCGAAATCAAAATCGTTTCTCCACCCGCAGGCGAGCTGACCATTCACTCGCCCTTGAGTACGACGAAGAACCTTCGGCCGTCGCTCGAACGGACGTTCAGGACCAGTCCGTCTCCCTTCGCAAATTGGTCGCGGGCCTTGTCGTACTCTTCGACTGTTGTGACCGGTTGACCGCCCGCCTTTTCGATGATGTCGCCGCTCTTCAGGCCCGCTGCCTGGGCCGGGCTCCCCTCTTCGACGCCGCTGATGACCAGGCCCGTTGTTCCCTTCAGGCCGAACTGTTTGGCCAAGTCCTTGGTCAGCGGACGGACCTCCAGGCCGAGCTTGTCAAACTTGGAACCACTCGGTGCCTGTGGCTCGTCGTCGCCAGATGCGGCAGTGAGATTCTTGGGCATTTCGGCGATGGTCACATTGAGTGTCTGCTGCTTGCCATTGCGCGAGATCAGCAGCGGGTACGACTTGCCGATCGACAGTTGTTCGACCGTCGCCTGCAATGACACGGGGTCGTTGATCGGCTGATCGTTGAGCTTGAGGATCAGGTCACCCGGTTCCAGTCCCGCTTTCTCCGCCGGTGAATTTGGCAGGACCGAACGGACCAACGCCCCTTCGCGCACTTTCAGTTTGAACTGCCGGGCAGTCTCCGCGTCGACCGTCTGGATCTTGGTCCCGATGTAACCGCGTGACACTTCTCCGTTGGCAATCAGCTTCTGGCTGACCCAGCCGGCGATGTGGGCCGGCACGGCGAAACCGATGCCGTCGTAACCGCCGCTCTCGGTGGCGATCGCCGTGTTGATCCCGATGACTTCGCCGCGCAGGTTGATCAGCGGACCGCCGCTGTTGCCGGGATTGATCGCGGCGTCGGTCTGCAGGAAGTCGGCCCGATCGGTGATGCGGTGGCTGCGTCCCTTGGCGCTGATGATTCCCGCCGTGACGGACATGTCCAAACCGAACGGGCTGCCGATGGCCAGCACCCAGTCGCCGACCTGAGTCGCGTGGCTGTCACCCAACCGCAGCGGCTTCAGGCCGGTGGCATCGATGCGCACGATCGCCACGTCGGTGCGTGGATCCGTTTTGATGTCCCTGCCGATGAACTCGCGCCCGTCATGCAGTCGCACCCTGACCTCGTCCGCGCCGTGTACCACGTGATTGTTGGTGAGGATGATCCCGCTGGCATCAATGATGAATCCCGAACCCATCCCCCGCCGCTGCGGGATGGCGCGGCCGCGGCCCCGGTTGCGGAACAGCTCCTCCAGCCGGGGGTCGTTGCGGAAGAAGTCGCGGAACGGCGCCGGAATGTCATTCTCATTGAATTGAGCATTGCCGCCTTGAACTTGTTTGGTCTTCGTGGTGGTTTCAATTGAGACGATGCTGGGCGTCGCCTCGGCCGCGACCGCGCGGAAGGCGGCCGACAACTCGTCGGCCTTGGGGATCGGCGGAATGGCCGCGGCTTCGTGGCGCTGCGACCACGTGACGGCGCTCACCACGAGCGCGCCGCCCGCCATCAACATCATCAGGCTTTGACGAACGGAGGCACCTGTCGACATGTTCAATTCTCCTGTCAGTGGAATGCCACCCGCGCGAACACCGACTCCGGTGATCGGCGAGACTCGGTACTATCCTATCCGGCGAGGCAAGTCCTGTAGTCCCGTCGCTCCGCCGACGGGACCGCCGCAGAGACCGCGTACAAACATGCGGAGACGTTCGTCGCCGCATGTCCCGCCGGCGGAGCGGCGGGACTACAGTAGTGCCCGTCCCACCTGATACGGCGGATTGACACCTTGGGGTCGACGAAATATAGAAGGGAACGGATCTCACGTTTCGTGATCCATTCCAGAACTTCCCTCTTCCAGAGACAGCCGGTCGCGGCGTGACGTTCAGAAAGACGATGCATGGCTGAACCGCCCGTCCTGGCCGAGCTTGCCGAGACCCTGTCCTTCTGCGAGCAGGCGCTGCAGTACCAGTTCCGCGACCAAGCGTTGCTGCTGCGCTGTCTGACGCATGCCTCCGTGGCCAAGATCCGGCTGGATTCCAACGAGCGGTTGGAGTTCCTCGGCGATGCGATCATGGGCGCGATCGTCTGCGACCAGTTGTTCTCCATGTATCCCGACTCGACCGAAGGCGAATTGACGCGGGTCAAGTCGGTGGTGGTCAGCCGGACCTCGTGCGCCAAGATCAGCGCGGACCTGGGACTCGACCGCTGCCTGCAACTCGGCAAGGGACTGTCGGACCACGACACGATTCCGTCGTCGATCATGGCGGCCGTGTTCGAATCGCTGGTGGCCGGTGTCTATCTCGATGGCGGATTTGACGCCGTCAGCAAACTGGTCCGCCGGGTCGTCATTCCCGAGATCGAGCGGACGGTGGAGACCAGTCACGGCAAGAACTACAAGAGCCTGCTGCAGCAACTGGCGCAGAAGAGCAACCGCGGGATCCCGATCTATGACCTTCTGGACGAGAAGGGTCCGGACCATTCCAAGTGCTTCAAGATCTCGGTGAGGATCGGCACGGACTCGTTCGCCGCAGCCTGGGGCCCGAACAAGAAAGAAGCCGAGCAGAGCGCCGCGCAAAACGCCTGGTGCCAGATCCAGGGACTCGACGCGCCGCACGGGATGGAATGACAGGGGCACACAGACGTTTGGTGCGGACGGCGCTTTCGCCTGCTCATTCGCGCTCCGTTTGATTCGCGCGGACCAAATCGATTTCCGCGCGAATCAAAAGGAGCGCGAATGTAGAGGGTTGTCGAACTGGAGCGAACAGACAACGGTCGTTTCGCGGCGGACAAGTCTCTGACGTTGTTGCCTCACAACCCCAAAGTTTCGGGATGTAGCCACGCTCGCCAAGAGCGTGGGAATCGAAGTTCGAGCCACCGTTCCCCACGTTCTGGCGAACGTGGCGACATCGATTCTTGCCGTGACAAGACGCTAGCGCCGGCGCGTCAGCGAGATCCCGCGTTTCCTCAGCTCGCGTCCCTTGGCGGTCGCACTGGCGACGGCCCAGATCATGGCAATTTGGAGCACGATTCCACAGGGGTTGCCGCCTGAAACCAGAGTTCCGAGAAGATTCAGGACCGAAATTCCCGCCACCACATAGGCCGCCCAAAGCTGCTTTTGAAAACAGAAGATCCCGCAAATGATCCACAACATGAGGAGCACGGCGAGAATCAGCACGGTGCCAATCCGCGTTTCCTCGTCCATCTGGACCGGTGCAAACGAAAAGACCGCCGCGGCAAGCAGGCAGATCAGCGCCAGCACGATGCAGAGCCCGCCGATCCCGTTCATGCTCTCCCGAAACTTCTTGAGCAGCGCCTGGTCACTGTAGGTCAACTCCTCCTTCTCGCGATTCGTACCCGGTGCCGCGTTGCCGGCCGCGCCGAAAACCTCGCCGCAAAACCGGCACTTGCGGGCCACCGCCTTAATCGTTTCGCCGCAGACGGGACAGGGTCGCTCGGCCGACTGCGCATCGTTCGAAGCGTTCATCCATGCGAAGGGGTTGTCCGCCGCCGCGTCGGGAGTGCCGACCTCAACAGCCTCGGCGACAGGCGCCGCCTCTTCGTGAGTCTTGGTCTCTTCGTTGATGACGATCTCTTCGGCATCGTAGATGAGTTGCGGGATCGGAATGATGGCACGGCACTGCGGGCATGGGGCCGCCGTGCCCGCCAAATCTTCGGCCACGCTGAACGAGGAACCGCAACTGTCACACGAGACCGGGATCGACATGGTGAGGTCTTGCCTTGCGAGGAAGAGGGCTGTTCAACAGGCAGTCGCGCGGACCAAGCCGCAGGACAACGTGTTCGAGGCGACCGCCGTGAGGAGCGCATCACAGGCTCGCTGTAACGCTCGGTCGAGAGAGGTCGGGGGTGGCGTGAAAACGATAACGCGATGCCGCGGATTCAGCCATCGCGCCTCGTTGCGCTGTGGCGGAATGGGGGCGTCACCTTGTCCTCACCGATTGACGGGATATAGTGTTGCGAAGTTCCGGCGTCCCCGGTGTTGCGGATGCCCGCCGATGTTTCGTCTGTTCCAAGGAGAGAGTCTCGATGAAGAAGTCCCTGTTGGCGTTTGCCGCGATGGTCGTTGCCTCGGTTGGCCTGGCCGTCGCCGCGGAAAAAGTTCAGTCGGGTTTGGAGAAGGGTGCCAAGGTTCCGGCGTTCAACGTCAAGGACGTCACCGGTCCCGAAAAGGATGGTGGGGAACTGTGCTACCGCTGCCGTTACGGCAACCAGCCCGTCGTCACGATTTTCGCCAAGGAGATGACGGACGAAGTCGCCGCTTTGACGAAGGAACTCGACGGTGTCGTCGCGAAGAACCGCGATCAGAAGATGGCCGGCTTCGTTGTGCTGCTGTCCAGCGATCCCAAAGCGGCCGCTGCGTCACTGACCAAGACCGCCGAGAAGATGAAGATCGAACAACTGCCGCTGACCACCTTCAAGGGGACCGAAGGCCCCAAGGGTTACAAGATCAATGAAAAGGCCGACGTCACCGTGATGATGTGGGTCGAAGGGACCGTCAAGGTCAGCGAAGGCTTCAACAAGGGCGACCTGACCAAGGACGCGATCGCGAAGCTCGTCGCCAGCACCAAGACGATCCTCGACTGAGTCGACTGCGCATTTCCCGCTTGAACCACACCCCGCGTTTCCTCTGGAACGCGGGGTGTTCGTTTAGGACCGTTCGAGAATCAACTGTCGCATTGTCGCTGATCGCTCCGCGATCAGAACGTTGGATCGCGGAGCGATCCACGACAATAATTTCTCGAACGGT
>JAYTIB010000200.1:0-15019 GCA_043732205.1 Schlesneria sp.
TCGCAGGTGAATCGAGCGGCCGGCTTCGACTATGCGACGGGACTGCGATCACTCTTGCGGCAGGACCCCGATGCGATTCTGGTCGGCGAGATCCGCGATCGCGAAACGGCCGAGACCGTCTTTCAGGCGTGTCTCACCGGACATCTGGTGCTCAGCACGTTTCATGCGGGAAGCGCGGCGGAAGCCGTCAGCCGGTTGGGCGACATGGGGATCGAGCCGTACCTGCTGCGAACCGGGCTGATTGGCATCGTGTGCCAGCGGTTGTTCCGCCTGCTGTGCGACTGCGCGGCGTGGACTGATGACGAGTCGGCGAAGCTCGGATTCGACGCGCCTCGTGTGCGAGTCTCCGTCGGATGCGAACGCTGCGACGGCACGGGGTATCACGATCGGATGCTGCTCGCCGAGTTGCTCGATCCCAATCACAAGGACATCGGCCGCGGAATCCTCGCCCGCAGCGATGCGACCGAACTGTTTTCAATCGCCGAGCGAGCGGGGATGCAGAGTATGCGTCAACGTGCGGCGCAGGCCGTCGCCAGCGGACGCCTCAGTCCCGTCGAAGCCCGGCGCGTGCTGGGCTTTCGACATTCGGAGACGACGAAATGACCACCTCACACCAACCCGATGCGTAAGCGAGGGCGAACCGGAGCTGCCGTAGCATGGACGCCTCGTCCGTGCGGCCCATTTTCGCAGATGGACACGTCTTGCCGCACGGACGAGGCGTCCATGCTACGGGTGGTTCTCGCCAAGTCCCGACAGTTATCCAAACGGAATGCCGGCCTCTCAAAGACTGAAACCAACCCCCATGCCTTCCCCCACCACATCGTCGCCCGGTCGGCCGCCTCGGCTTGAGGATCTGATCACCCTCAATCACGAGATCGCGGCGCTGGTCAGGGCGGGTGTTCCGCTGGAGCTTGGCTTGCGGGGGCTGAGCGGCAACGTGTCGTCTCGGTTGGGACAACTCGCCGAGCGGTTGGCGGATCGATTGACGGGCGGGCTGTCGCTGATTGAGGCATTGGAACAGGAAGGCCCGGCCGTCTCGCCGGTTTACACCGCGGTCGTCGGAGCCGGTCTGGAATCGGGTCGGCTGGGCGAGGCCCTCGGGGCGTTGACGCTCTCGGCGCAAATCGAACAGGACACGCGGCAGCGCGTGTCGCTGGCATTGCTCTATCCGGCCATTGTGTCGGTGATCGGCTATGCGCTGTTGGTGTTGTTCGTCGTCACTGTTGCTCCGGCCTATCTCTCAACGGCCGAGATGTTCCGCTTTCCAGAGACATTGGTCTTCAAAACCCTGCGAGTCCTGCACTGGAGCGTGCCGGTGTGGGGCGGCCTGATTCCGGCGGCGGCCGTGGTGTTCTTTGTCGGACTCGTCCTGATGCGGGGTCGCCGGGCCGGAACACTGATGGCGTGGAGTCTGGTGCCGGGCGTGGCGTCCGTCCATCGCAGCCTCAATTGGGCCCAGTTCGTGGAACTGCTGCGGCTGCAGGTTTCGCACGGGCTGCCGTTGGAGCAGGCCCTGCGTCGCGCGGGGGAAGCCACCGACGATCGCCGTCTGCGAGCGGCGGTCGCTCAAGTCGGCGACGAACTGCAACGCGGCGGATCGCTGGCCGATGCGCTGCCCCGCGCGACAGCGCTGCCGCCGCTGATGCGCTGGATGCTGGCGACATCCGAGCAACAGGGGACACTGGTTGAGACGCTGCAGTTGCTGGCCGAGTCCTATCGTCGCCGTGCGATTCAGCGCGCGACGATGTTCATGTTCTGGTTGCCGCTGCTGACGACGGTCTGCATTTCGGGAACCATCGTGTTGATTTACGGCCTGCTCTTTTTCATCCCGCTGCGAGAACTGTGGCATGGGCTCATGCACGAGTGAGGGTGACGAGAATCTGGTTTGGAGCCATGTCAAAATGACGGGGCGTTTCACGATGAGCGATCGACTGGCGACTCCGAGTAAGGAGCGTTCGAGAAATCATTGTCGCCTTTCGCTCAGCGAAAGGGCGTCCTTTCGCGGAGCGAAAGGCGACAAACGGGACTGTCATTTCTCGAACGCTCCTAATGTAGGTCAAACAGCATGACATCGAATCATGATGAAGAGCCGGTGATCTGGTTGACCGACGCGGATGTCGTATCGGTGATGGGGCAGCTCGATGCGACAGCCCGGGTGCAGTTGCCGCTCGCGCCGGCATTGCTGGCGATGGCCGAGGAGACGTACTCGCCGAGAACCCGCCGGGGGCTGCGGCAACTGGCCGCGCGATTGGAACGCGGCGAGTCATTGTCCCAGGCACTCGACTCCGTGGAACTGAGGCTGTCTCCCGCGCTGCGCGTCCTGGCGGAGCGTGGGACGCAGTTCGGCCGTTTCGATGCGGTGTTGCACTGGACGGTCGAGCAGACCCGACGCTCCAACGAACTCCGACGGCAGTTGTGGTTGGCGCTGACCTATCCGTTTCTTCTCATCGCGATCGCGTCGGTCGTCGGTTCGTTCATGTTTTTCTATATCATCCCGCAGTTCAAGAAGATCTTCGACGACTTCGGCACCGAACTGCCCGGCCTGACGGCTGCGATGATCGCGGTGTCGGATTTCGGAATCAACTACTGGCTGCCGTGCGTGGTGGTGGCCGGCCTGTTGCTGTTGCTCGTGCTCTGCACCTGTCCGTTCATCTGGCGCGGCCACTGGCTGGTGTCTCGCCGGTGGTCGGGTTCGATCCCGCTGATCGGGCCGCTGTTTCGGCTGGCGGCGCTGTCCGAGTTCTGCCACCTGCTGGCGGTCTTCGTGGAGTCCGAGATGCCGCTCGCGGCCGGGTTGCGCGTGGCGGGCGAGTCCAGCGGGGACGAGTGGCTGAAAATGGTGAGCATCCAAATGGCCGAGGACATCGAATGCGGCATCGGGGCAGAGATGGCGGCGATCACCTGCGGCTTCCCCGCGTCTGTGGCGCACGTGCTGCGAGGAACCTCGTCGCCGCGAACACTGGCCGATGCGCTGCACGGGCTGGCGGAGATTTTTTCGGCCCGGACCGAAGTCAATTCGCGGCTGACGTCCTCCATCATCGAACCGTTCGTGATGATCTTCACGGTCGTGGGACTGGGAACCGTGGTGATCGCCCTGTTCCTGCCGCTGCTCAAGCTGATGAACGATCTGTCGTGAAGGAACGAGTCCGTCATGCAAGTGCTCATTGCAATCTCGATCATCCTGATGCCGCTGGGCCTGTTTGGCGTCGCGATCGCTCTGCGGATCGCGGCCGACGCGCAGCCGGAGACAGCGTGGTCGGGGGATCTCCGCCGCATGCTGTTCATTCTCGCCTACGTGTTCCTGGGCATCGTCCTGTTCGTGCTGCTGGGGTCGGCTTTCCTCGGTCATCCGCTGGCGTTCCTCGCGTTCGTGATCCTGATGCTGGCCGTGACCCAGTTGGCCGTAGCCGAACTGCAACTGCTCGGCGCGCGCCGACGGGCGCACGAGGCCGAGTTGCTGTGGGTTCTGGCGACCTCGGTTGTTTCAAATCGAAACCTCGCGGATGACGTCGAGGCCTACGCGCGCGGAAGCTGGGGGACACGGCACCAGCGCCTGGTCGAACTGGCCAGACGGTTGCGGGAAGGGTTGCCCAGCAGTGAACTGGCCGTGCGGCAGGGATTGCTCTCGCGCGCGGCGACGCTCGAAATCCAGGCTGGATTGCGGTCGGGGAAACTGGCCGAGGCACTGCGCGACGCGGCAATCAAACAGACCCGGCAACTGACCGACGGCACGCACTCCGTCGACGCGAACGCCGCCCTGACGTATCCGGCGATGATCCTGACGGTGACGGTGTTGATTGTCGGTTTCCTGATGTACTGGATCATCCCGAAGTTCAAGAAGATCTTCGATGACTTCGGGACCGAACTGCCCGTGATGACGAAAACACTGATCGGGATGTCCGACGCGGTTGTCAACTATTGGTATCTGGCCGCGCCGGTGTTCTTGCTGACGGGGGGCGCCGTCGTCGCGGCGGCGACGTCCTGCTATTACGGCTGGCCGGTGCTGTGGCAGCAGTGGGCGGGACGCTGGATCGTTCGGCCGCACGCGCCGGATCTGCTGCGATCACTGGCGGGAACCGTGGCGGTCGGCGCTCCGCTGGAGCGGGGCCTCGATCCGTTCGTCTCTTCGTCGGGACCGATCCTGTTGCAGCGACGGGCCGCGGCGGTGCGACTGGCTTTGTCACAGGGTGAACCGTGCTGGGAACTGCTGGCCCGCGCGGGATTCCTGACGCAGAACGAGGTCGTGTTGATCGAGGCGGCCCAGCGCGCCGGCAATCTGCCGTGGGCACTCCACACGCTGGCCGACAGCCTCGACCGCCACCTCTGTTTCCGTTTCACAGCGATCTTGGAACTGCTGCGTCCGGTGGCGATCCTGATCCTCGGAGCCATCGTCGGCTTCGTGGTGATCGCGATGTTCCTGCCGCTCGTCAAACTGCTGAACGATTTGAGTTGAGGAGATTCTTAACGTGGTACACGATGTCCGATATCAAAGGCTCCCGGCTGCCGTGGCACAGGCTGCCAGCCAAGTAACCCGAAGCGTGAGCGAGGGAATGGTGGAGAACGGCCCCTGTCGCTCGCCCTCGCTTACGCGTCGGGTTGGTAACGTCAGTGCCATTGAGCATGCGCCACGCGAGCGGCCCTGCGCTCGATGCGGCTTCACGCTGGTCGAGTTGATCGCGACCTGCATTCTTCTCGGTGTGGTCTTTTCGGTGTCGATCCCGCTGTTGACGGTGGTCGCCCGCGAACGACGATCGGCCGAGCAGAGGCAGTTCGCGTTGCAGCACGCCGCCAATCTGCTCGAACGCGCCACGACCAAGGACTGGGCGGAATTGCCGGTTGGCAACCTGGAACTCACCGCCGCGCCGGGCGATGTTCAAACGTTGCTCCCCGGTTTGGAACGGCGGGTCGAAGTGGCTGAGTTGCAGGAGTCACCACGCTCGAAACAGGTGACCGTTTCGATCCGCTGGTTGAGCCGCTCGGGGCAACTCGTCGCGCCTGTCCGCCTGTCGGCGTGGGTCTATCCGAACGGGGAGGGCCAGCCGTGAATCGAATTTGTCAAACGAAGCACAATCCTAAGTTTAGCCCCAACGCCAACGGCGTGGGAGTGGATGTGAGTCGAGTCACCGGCAACGCGCACGCCGGTGGCGTTGCGGCTAACAGCTTGTTGAAAATCGTAGGATGGACGCCTCGTCCGTCCGAATTCCAACGGAAAATCACGGACGAGGCGTCCGTGCTACGGGTTTTTCAACAGGCTGCCAAACGGAAAGCCCGGCGCGGTGCGTCGCTGATCGAATTGATGGTGGTGATCTCCATCATCTCGATCCTCTTCGGCATGGTGGGTGTCGTGTTCCACCGCCTGTTCCTCTCGGAACAGGTCGCGATGCGGGCGGCCCTGGCCGAACGCACGGTCTCGCGCCTGGCCGATCAATTCCGGCGCGATGTCCACGCGTCGACAACCGCGATGCGGACCGACAATGGAGACGGGCTGGCAGCGAGCCTGACACTGACGTCATCGACGGATGCTGCCGCCGAACCGAATGCCGCGGCCAAGGTGATCTACTCGTTCCACGATGGCGAGGTGCTTCGCGAACTGATCGCCGACGGCAAGACAACGGGGCGCGAAGTCTATCGACTGCCGGAGTGCCGGCTTCGGCTGCCCGCTGCGACAAATGAAGGCCGGGTCGAGATGGTCGGCCTGGTCATCGAACGGCGGGGGAGCACGATCACGCCGCAACCGCAGGCCACTCGTCCGTGGAGGTCGCTGGTCATCGAAGCCGCTCTCGGGCGGGATGGCAGACTGCGGCAGGCTCTCGTGTCGAAACCGCCCGAAACCGCGAAGGAGGAGTTGAAGTGAAGCGACTCGTTGTCCGAAATAATTCGCCCCGAAGAAGCACCCGCCGCGGCGCGATCATCGTGTTCGCGATCCTCGCGCTGCTCGTCGTCTCCATGCTGGGCGCCGCTCTGCTGAGGACGGTCTCGCAGTCGATACGGCAGTTGCAGCACGAGACGCTGCACGCGCAGACGGTCTGGCTGTCCGATTCGGGCGTCGCGCGGGCCGTCGCCCGGTGGAATGCCTCGGCCGACTACACCGGGGAAACATGGACCGTCCCGGCCGAGCAACTGTCCGCCGGACGAACGGCCGAAGTCCGCATCACCGTCTCACCGGAAACGGATCATCCCGACCGGACGATCATCGCCGCCACTGCCGAGTACCCGCAGGGCTCACCCACGGCCATCCGCATCACCAAACGAATCACCGTCCGGACAAAGTAGCCCATCCAAGACCCACCCCAACCGCAGGAGAAGATCATGCCCACCGCCCGCCGTTCCCCTTCGCCGCATCACCCCCGCCGATGCGGCTTCACCCTGATTGAACTGCTCGTTGTGATCGCCATCATCGCGGTGTTGATTGCACTCCTGCTGCCCGCCGTCCAACAGGCGCGCGAGGCGGCTCGGCGCACCCAGTGCAAGAACAACCTGATGCAGATCGGCCTGGCCCTGCAAAACTACATGCTGGGACACGACGTTCTGCCACCGGGAACTGTGAATGCGACCGGCCCCATCGTCAACAAGGAGGACGAGACCCAGTACCACATGAACTGGATCATCCAGATCCTGCCGTACCTCGAACAGCAGAACGTTTACAACCACATCGACTTCAAACAAGGCGTTTACTCCCCGGGCAACAGCCCGGTGCGAATGCAGCAACTGGCGACGCTGGTCTGCCCTTCGGACCCGCACTCCTTCGGCAGGACGGCGGGAGTGGCAAGCTACTGCGGCGTCCACAACGACTACGAAGCGCCGATCGACGTCAACCAAAACGGCGTGCTGTTCCTGAACAGTGCGATCCACTACGAGCAGGTGACCGACGGCAGTTCGAACACGATCTACGTGACGGAGTCCCGCGCCGACATGGGAGCCGATCTCGGCTGGATGTCGGGGACGCGGGCGACGCTGCGCAACGGCGTCAAGTGGACCAACCAAGCTGAGATGGAGGCGGCCGCCGCAGCGCCGGCTTCGCCACCCCCCGCCACGACGGACGGCAACGAAGCCGTCAAGCCAGCCGGGCCGATCGAAGCGAACTACGCCCTGCACTTCGTTGCGCTCGGAGCCGCCCCGCCGTTGTCACAGCCACTGAACGCGGGAGCGGCCTACGTCGGTGGACCGAGCAGCCATCACGTGGGAGGCTGGCACAACGTCATGGGTGACGGCGCGGTCCGGTTCATCAGCGGGAACATCGATCCCAAACTGTTCCGCAACCTGACGCATCGGGCCGACGGCGAGATGTTGAGCAGTTTCTGATCGGTCCGAAGTTGAGTCGTTTAACCGCGTGGGCATCGCCCCGCGCGTGATCGGTCATCCACGCTCAAGACGCGCGGGGCGATGCCCACGCGGTTAAACGAAATCGTCTTACTCCGGGCCGCGTGAGGTATCACCCAACTTCCCCAACGGTTGGCGCAAGAATGTAGCCACGCTCGCCAGAGCGTGGGGTGGTTTCGATCTGGGACTGAATCCCACGGTCTGGCGACCGTGGCCACCTGAATCTCAAGGGACCAACGTTCACAAGGCGAAGGCCCCGCACTCCCAATTCGCGCTTGTTGACAGACCGGAGGGGGCATCCCAGAATCTCGCTCGTGGTTTGCGGTCGAATGTTCAAGGACCTCTTGTCGCGGCCGTGTTCCTGTTCGTTCTCGTCACCATTTGTTTGAGGAGTCTTTCGCATGATGGCATCCCGGTCTGCGTGGATTGTGACGGCGGGTGTGATGGCGGTGCTGGTCGGATGTTCGGGGGGTGGCCCCGCCGGACCGAAGACCACGCCGGTCAAAGGGAAGGTCACTTACAAAAGTCTGCCCGTCGAAGGGGCGACGGTGTCGTTCCTGGGTGACGGCAAGTCGGCCCCGGCGATCGCGATCACGGACGCGGCCGGGCAGTACATTTTGACAACGACCCGATCGGGGGACGGGGCCGTTCCCGGCGTCCACAAAGTGACGGTCACCAAGATCGTCGCCCCGCCGAGCACCGCCAAACCCAAGTCGGGATCGATGTCGATGGAGGATGCCGCCAAGTCGGCTCCAGAGGCGCCGGCCAAGCCACTGCACATGCTGCCCGAGCGATACGAATCGGCGGAGTCATCGGGCTTGGAATTCACCGTCAAGAACGGGGCCAACGACATCCCGATCGAATTGAAGGAATGACTCCTCCTCGCTCTGTTCCTTCCGAGCGTGTGAGTTCTTGTGGCGTGGGTTTCAACCCACGCAAGATGTCGTACCGCGTCGGCTAAAGCCAACGCGACAACTTGTGGCGGACCGCCATTGAACTTGAAACGCTCACAGCCTCTCTGTGACTGCGTGTTGTCACTCCGCCAGAATGGTGTCTCTTTCAAGCAGTGTCACTTTCAGACAGTGTGAAGCGATGTCCGCCGGCCAATGGCACTCACTTTGGCCGCAAAGTAGCAGGCACATTCCATGTGCCGTCCGCAAGTTGCAGGGAAAGGCACATGGAATGTGCCTGCTACTTTCTAAAGTGAGTGCCATTGGCCCGCCGGCCCCGGTCCGACCGGGAAGTTGGAGAGTCCGCCGTGAAGATTGTCGAAGTTGAAGTTGTTCCGCTGACCGGCGCCACGGTGGACGGGGGCTGGCCGCAGGGGCATGCGCCGCAGGAGAACCTGCACACACTCGTTCAGGTTCGCACCGACAGCGGGCTGCATGGCTGGGGCGGCTGCTTCACATCGGGCACATTGGTCGAGGGGGCCATTGCGCTGCTCTGGCCATTGCTGAAGGGGCAGTCCGGTGTGGAACCCGAACGGGTCTCCGAGACGCTGCGGCAAGCGAGTTTCTGGCAGGGACGTGGCGGTGCGGTCGAGCACGCGATCAGCGGGTTGGACATCGCGCTCTGGGACATCATGGGCAAGGCCTGCGGACAGCCGGTGTCGCGATTGCTCGGCGGGAACTACCGCGACCGCATCCAGCCGTATGGTTCGATCCTGTTCGACGAACCGGAGGCCTTGAGCCGCAGTTTGGAGAGCGTCGTCGCGCGCGGGTTCAAGGCGATCAAGATGGGCTGGCGGCCGTTCGGTCGCCGCGATCGCCAGTTCGACGAGATGATTGTCAGGACCGCGCGGCAGACCGTCGGCGATGGCGTCGCACTGATGGTCGACGCGGGGGGGAGCGAGCAGTTCTGGCCGCACGGAACGAACTGGGCGCGCGAGACCGCGAAGATGCTCGCCGATTTCAACATCACCTGGTTTGAGGAGCCGCTGCCGCCGGACGACATCGAAGGCTACATCGAGTTGACGCGGGTCTCGCCCGTGCCGATCGCCGGGTGTGAAGTGCTGACGCGGCGGCAGTCGTTCATCCCGTGGATCGAGCGCCGCGCCGTCGACATCCTGCAACCCGACTGCACGAAGAACGGCGGCCTGTCCGAATCGCGGCGGCTGGCGTGGCTCTGCTTCGACCACAACATCACGCTGGTTCCGCACGGCTGGAACACGGCGATGGGACTGGCGGCCGACCTGCAATTCAGCGCGGCGATCCCCCGCGCACGCTACGTCGAATACCTGACCCCCTGCGCCTACATCGACGAACTGACCACCGAGCCGTTCGTGATCGACGCCGAGGGAAACCTGACGATCCCCACGCTGCCGGGCCTCGGCGTGGACATCGATCCCGACAAGCTGAAACGCTTCGCCGGCAAGCGGACGGTGTTTCGGTAACGCAGCCTGTTGATCGTTGACCGGTGGCGGCAACCGGTCGCACAATGTTGCCAGAGGTCGACCAACTTTGTTTCGCGGGGTAGTCTTCGTTTAACCGCGTGGGCAACGCCCCGCGCGTCGAGTGACGTTTGAGCTTCAATCACCGTTCGACGCGCGGGGCGTTGCCCACGCGGTTAAACGACAGTGCCCAGAAATCTTCAGTTGGTCGACCACCAGACTGACACACGAAGCGTTGACTCAAAAGGGAATCCCGTGAGTATTGCGACCCCCAGACTGATGACCAACGAAGAGTTTCTCGCACTTCCCGATGATGGGATGGAGCGGAATCTGATTCGAGGAGTCTTGTTGGAGAAGCCCATGACCCGCCGGAATCGATTTCATTCGGAGACGGAAGCCTCCCTGGCATGCTTCCTGAAGAATTGGGTGCTGACTCTTCCAGTACCTCGCGGGAAGGTTTTCTCTGGTGAAGCGGGCTTTTATCTGTCGCGCAACCCCGACACCAGCGTCGGGATCGATGTCGCGTACATCTCAGCCGAGACCGCGGCTCGGCAGACCGACGACACCTCAATGGTCGATGGCGTGCCGGTGATCGCCGTCGAGATCCTGTCGCCCAACGACACCGTCGAAGAGATCCACGGCAAGATCCACGTTTACGTTGCCAGCGGCGTGAAGCAGGTTTGGATCGTCGATCCTCATTTTCGCACGGTCCACATCCACCGGCCGGGACGCAAGCCCGAGTTCTTCACCGACGACGACGACCTCACGGCGGAACCCGATTTGCCGGGGTTTAGTGTGCGTGTCGCCCGGCTGTTCGATTGACGCCACATGTAGTCCGGACCCCTTGGTCCGGACGAGACATCGTTTGCCAAACTCGTGTGCCGAACGAGTTGGCTGTTGCTCACTTCGTCCGGACCAAGGGGTCCGGACTACATTGCACTCCTTGTGTCGCCCCTCAGAGAAACTGAAATGACTCGCATTGTCGTCAAGCCGGCCGATCTGGATCTGCAGTCTCCGGGGCGGCGTGATTATTGGGTGGCCCTCGAACACGACACCATGTGGGGTGCCCAACTGATACCGCTGACAGTCTGGGTCGGACCGCAGGCCGAGCGTGGCCGGGGGCTGGTCGCGTTCGGGTCGACGCACGGCAACGAATACGAAGGCCCGGTCGCGCTGAGGCAATTGCTCGGTGAAATCGACATCGCGAACGTCACGGGCCGGGTCATCATCATCCCGGTGTTGAACGTCGAAGCGTTTCGAACCGGCACGCGCGACAGCGTCGAAGCGGACCGGGTGAACCTGAACCGGGCGTTCATCGACGGGGCCGGCAAGCAGCCGACTCTGGCGGGCATCTCGCACCGCATCGCCGCGTTCGTCCGCGACTTCATCTGGCCGCAGGTCCATGTCGTGATCGACCTGCATTCCGGCGGCAATCAGATTCGGTTCGACATCTGCGCCAGCTTCCATCCGATCGACGATCCCGAGCAAAGCCGGTTGACTGCCGAAGCCGCACGCTGGTTCGGAGTGCCGCTGATCATGGTCTATCAGAACAACACGCCGGGCCTGCTGACGAGCGAAGCGGAGCGTCTGGGCAAGATCACGGTGGGAACGGAACTCGGCTGGGGCGAAGCGGTGCTGCGCAAGGGTGTCACCTACGGACGGCAGGGAGTGTTGGCGGCAGCCATTCGTCAGGGACAACTGACGGGGAAGATCGAGCCGATCGCGCATCATGCCGACGGGACGCAGAAATGTGCGGTGATCGTCGACTTTGAATGCTACGTCCCCGCGCCGTTCGCCGGTCACTACGAGGAAGTTCTTGCGTGCGGGGTCCGCGTCAAGAAGGGTGACATCGTCGGCCGGTTGCACGACTTCGCCCGCATTGACGAACCGGCGTGGCCGGTCTGTGCCGGTGTCGACGGCATCGTCGTCGGCCAGGCGTGGGCCGCGCGCGTGCGACAGGGACAGTTCATCGTGTGTGTGGGCCGAGAACAGCCGTGGCCGCTACCGTAGTCCGGTCGCTCCGCCGACCGGACGTCCCGTCGGCGGAGCGGCGGGACTACAGTAGCGGCGGGACTACAGTAGCGGCGGGACTACAGTAGCGGCGGGGCTACAGTAGCGGCGGGACTACAGTAGCGGCGGGACTACAGTAGCGGCGGGACTACAGTAGCCGCGGGTCGCCCAGTCGCCGGCCCTGCCGTGTGGGTGCGGATGCCGCGGCCGGTGATCGTGAGGCATCGGCCCTCTCCATCAGATACGGACGCAGGCACGCCGGCTTGTCGCTTCGTCCGCCGCGCTGGTAATCGCGCCACAACGTGGCGGCGACATCGGCTGGTGCGAAGTGTCTCTCATGGGTGAGGTACTCGAACAACAGTTCAACCATTCGGCTGAGCGCGATGCCGTGGGACTGGCCTTCGCGCGCGAAGAGCCACGCGGTGAGGCGGCGGAATTCGGCGAACGGGGATGGCCTCAAGACGTCATCTCTACTGTCTCCTGACTCCTGTCTCCTGACCCCTTCCCACAACAGCGCGGTTGTTTCGACAAAGTTGCCGCTGTTGCCGATCGTGTCCCATGTCTTGGAAAAACGCCGCAGTTCCTGCACGGTGGCGAAGTCGAGCAGGCTCGTTCGCAGAATTTCGTACGGTGGATGCGGGCTGTAGACCATCTGCCACGCCTGGTCATGGCGGATGATCGGCGTGCCGCGCAGACGCTTCAGGATGCCGACCTGGATCTCCTGCGGCGCGAGCCGGACCAGTTGGTCGAATCCCGCTGCGAAGCTTTCGAGCGACTCACCCGGCAGGCCCACGATCAGATCGGCATGCACATGCACCGACGTGTGGTCGCGCAACCAAGTCAGGTTCTGATCGACGAGCGCATTGTCCTGATGGCGGCTGATCAACTCTGAGACTTCGTCGTTGAACGTCTGGATGCCGACTTCGAACTGCAACGCACCCGGCGGGAAACGCTGGATGATCTCTTGGAGCGCCTCGGGCAACCGGTCGGGGATCAGTTCGAAGTGCAGGAACATCCCCGGTTGGTAACGCTCCAGAAAGAACTCCAGGATCGCGCGGCTGACGCGGATGTTGAGATTGAACGTCCGGTCCACGAACTTGAACTGACGGGCGCCGCGCACGAGCAACCGGTCCATCTCGATCAGGAACGGTTCGAGCGAAAACTGTCGGACGGGGATGTCGAGCGCCGACAGACAGAACTCGCACGTGAACGGACAGCCGCGCGAGGCTTCGACGTAGAGGACGCGCTGCGCGATGTCGGTGTCCGAATACAGATTGTACGGCAGTGCCAGTTGATTCAGATCCGGCACCGGCGCGTGGATGATCTTCGGCTTTGTCCCCTCGCCCCCCGCTTTGGGGGGGAGAGGGTTAGGGTGAGGGGGGCCGTGCGCAGATGACGGTATGACGGAGCGAGCTGGTGAAGAATGAAGGTCTTTGCTGTTGAACAGACCGTCATCACCATTCGGCCCCCTCACCCTAGCCCTCTCCCCCGAAGACGGGGGCGAGGGGACAAGAAGATCACGACAGAGTTGAGCGAACGCCAGATCGGCCTCGCCGGTGATGACGTAATCCGCGAGCGACGCGATCTGCTGTTGATCGGTCTCGTAGCTCACCTCGGGTCCGCCGAGGATCACGATCACTTCGGGGGCGACGCGCTTCAGATCGGCGACCAGCCGGGTGGTCTCATCGACGTTCCAGATATAGACCCCCAGCCCAACGATGCGGGGCCGCTGCGCCAGGATCGCGTCGAGCACTTCGAGCGTCTGCTGGTTGATCGTGAACTCCAACAAAGCCGTCTCGTCCCGCAACTCGCCCATGTTGGCCAACAGATAGCGCAGCCCGAACGCACAGTGCGGGTACTTGGCGTTCAGAGTGGCCAGGACGATGGAGGGCATGGTGTTTCGAATTGGGCGGAAATTGAATCGGATATCGGGAAATCAGGTCGCGGGTCATCTTGTCACGATTGCAGTATCATTCTCCGGAGAGATACAAACCAGCAGACAGCCGTGTTCGTTGTTCCTTCTCGATTCATCCTGGGCCGATCATACCATGCTCGACCGCCTCAAATCGTGGCTCGGTTTCGGATCGCTCACCAACGAGCAGTTCGAGCGGCAGCGGCGCGAGTTGCTGAAAAAGACGCCCGTGCCGGTGTTCTGGTTGTTTGGCAAGACCGGCAGCGGCAAGTCGTCGATCGTCCGGTATCTGACCGGGGCGACGCAGGCCGAGATCGGCAATGGATTCCGGCCTCAGACCACGACGTCGTCGCAATATGATTTCCCCACCAGCGACCAGCCGATCGTGCGATTCCTCGACACGCGCGGACTCGGGGAATCGGGCTACGATCCGTCGGAAGACCTGAAGCAGTTCGATGCGTCGACACATGTCCTCGTGGTGGTCGTCCGCGTGATGGACCACGCGCTGCAGGAGGTGGTGGGGGCGCTGCGAAAGATTCGCGCCGCGCGGCCGACGCGGCCCGTTGTTCTCGCCCTCACTTGCCTGCATGAGGCGTATCCGTTCGAACAGCATCCCGACCCGGATCCGTTTGAGCAGGTGCCTGGCACCGGGAATGAGACTTCGGCAACGAAGAGTTCGGAGCGACCGGCATCCACTTCCAGCCCTGGTGCCCAGGATCCCCTTCCCGAATTGCGACGCTGTCTGGCGGAGCAGGAACAGCGGTTTGCGGGACTCGTTGATCGGGTCGTTCCCATCGACCTGACGCTGCCCGAGGACGGGTTTGCCCAGCCGGAGTTCGGCGGGAAGCGGCTCGAAGAGACATTGATCGACGTGCTCCCGGCGGCGTGTCGACAGGTGCTGCTGCATCTGGACGACGCGCGACACTCGTTGCGGGATCTGACGGCGAAACAGGCATTGCAGACGATCATCACCTACAGCAGTCTGGCGGCGACGGCCGCGGCCACGCCGTTGCCGTTGGTGGACATTCCCGCCGTGATGGGAATCCAGACGCGGTTGATCTACGTGCTGGCCGACCTGTACGACCAGAAGATGAACGCCGACATGCTGCTGAAGATGGTCGGTGCCGCGGCCGGTCAATTGGCGCTCCGGTTCGCGGTCCGGGCTCCGCTGAAGTTCATTCCGTTCATCGGCCTGACGGCCAATGCCGCGATGGCCTTCGCCTACACGTTTTCGCTGGGCAAGGCCTGCTGCTGGTACTTTGGCGAGATCCGCAGCGGCCACGTTCCGCAACCGGAGGATCTCAACAAGGTCTGGGGCGAACAACTGGCAGAGGCCGTGGCCGTCTGGCGCAACCGGCGCGGATCGACGTGAACCCCGGTCTTGTTCG
>JAYTIB010000201.1:0-5838 GCA_043732205.1 Schlesneria sp.
GTCGAAGAACTCGACGCCGGCATTGCGATCGACGGTGACGACCCAGTCGGCGCGATGGTGAATCGTCCGCAAGTCCTCTTGCTGGTCGGGCGACAGACGAGTTTGCAATCCGCCTTCGGCGGAGCCAGTCGGAAGCCGGACGCCCGGCCTGATGCACGATCGTCTTGAGGATCGCACGACTGAGTTTGCTTAGACGATCGGTCAGCCCGCGCGCCGCCGGAGAGCGCCGCCATTCGTCGCTGTCTCCAGCGCGGACAGCCATTCGGCTCGTCCACTCGGCCCCCGCGAACCGCAAAGACCCTGGGACTGGAATCCACTCTGCGTTCGCGTGGACGACCTCGAAAACAGAACGATGGATCGGTCGCTTCGAGAAAATCGACCGGTCGCCTTTTCCTCGTTCCCAACGGAAAAAGCCTCGCCATGAACCGCCGACGCCGCGGATGGAACGACCACACACTCATCCAAATTCTCACAGGACAAACAACTTAGTGGGCGCTGGCACTGCTGTCCTGAGGGATCTCGACCTCGGGATACAACAGGTCGTATCGGACCTCAAACCTCTTCTTGCCGGTGTCAGTTGGGACAAACGTCTTGGCGATCGCTTCAGGGACGGGAATGAAGACGGTCTTGCCTAGTACCATCGTGCAGGTTGGGAACACTTGTCCACCGGGTGCGTCGGATACTAGCGCCTTCGTCTGCAGCTCGTAATAGAACGCGAACTGCCTTGAATGGTGATGGAAAATGTACAGCACCCTCTGGCCGCCCCACACGATCTCCGTCCAGTGAGGCTGAAGGAAAAAGTCTCCGCGATCATCCCGCGCCCTGTCGGTGATCGCCAGGAAACACCTGTAGCCCTTGAGCGGTGACTCGCCCGCCGGAATGAACAGAAGCTTGGCCGGCGTCTCGATCTCCAAGCGGGTGATGGCTGGCAGCGCTTCGGGCTCCAGAGACTCGGCCGTCCCTTGTTCCAAAAGCCGCTGATTCTCAATGACGTCCGAAACGACCTGCGAAACGGGGCTAGTTTGAGAGCTGTCGAACACCTGGAGATTCGAGCGCGCCACTTCAGTGGAAATCCGGGCCGCATCGGCGAGCGAGATTTTGCCTTCGAGGTATTCGTGCCAGATCTCGCTGAGGGAGCCGAGATCGGACACCCCCAGTTCAAAGCTTTCTTTGGGCTTCCAGATGGCCTTCAAAAACGCCGCCGCCCCCACCCTTGTGCTGCTGGGGACGAGGGCTTCCACCTTGGGGAAAATAACGGAACGGATGAAGTCTTTGACAAGGCCTCCGAACGACCCATACTCCGAGTTGTACAACTGCAGAATCGTGACGATGGTGCTCCAGTCTGGGTTGACGACGATCTCGACCGGAGTAGCGGCGTTGTCGATGAAAATATTCAAGTCGTTCGAAATCTTGCCGTAGGTCATGCGCGCTGTCAGGAAATAGTCGTTTTCGAGGACGTTGACCACCCGGAAAGCAAGCCCGGTCTGCGGGAGCGTCCAACGCTTCTCCGGGGTGCGGTCAAGCACGTGCGGCTGGTTGGAGATGGCGCTAACCTTACAGTAGGACTGGATGTATCCCTGCTCACAGGATTTGCGCGGGTTCGATCGAGACGCAACCAGCAGCGGGGTTTCCTCAGTGCCGTAAGCCTGAATGATCGACGTATCCGTCCCGTCGTAATAGTTGAGTGGTTGAACCGATGTCTTCTCCCGCAACTCAGCGAGCGTCATCTGCTCCTTGGTTGGAGTGAGGCTAACTTTCAGGTTACCGCAGAGGTCGATCCGGCCGTGCCGCATGGCCCAATTCATGAAGTCGGTGTTGACGTCCGCGTAGGGTAGCTCTGCTATAGCCATCGAGACGAACGTATCGACTGAACTGACGAGGTCTTGCAGCAACTGCAAGCTTTCGGTCGTGATCGCCTCTCGCCCGGCCGTCGGCTGCAGCACGGGAAGGTTCGCGATGCCGCCGAAGTGGTAGTACGAGGACACGCCCACCGCTGCAAGCGCAAACCTGCTCCGCAAGGTCTGGATCTGATGCGCCCCCTGCCGTAGCACGAGCATGCCGTCAATCGGCTCGCCCTTGTGCCGGATCGAGACGAGGCAAACCCACACCTCCCCCGACTTCGAGACCGACATCGTGATGTTGGCCCGGATCGCCGAGGCAAAGTCTACGTCCGCGTAGGATCGCTCCCAATCGACGGGGGGCCGCGCCACGCCGTTCTCGATGGGTACTAGGCTGACCGGAGTGGTGTTGACCATCACGGGGACGGGGAGGTACTGCACGAATCCCTTGATGTAGTTCGCGGCCTCGGCGACGTCGATTCCGCTCCCGGCGTACATCGTCGCGGTGATCGTCGTCCCGGCCTCCCCGGTGGACTCTTGCGGGATCACGTCGATACAGTCCTCGGTCGCGGAGAGCGTCTCCCGCACCGCCCGGCACAAGGTGCGCTCGCCGTTCTTCGCGGATTCCGTCACGACTTCCAGATGGGACGCGGTGCCGAAATTGGCCATGGCACCGATGCCGAAAGTCCCGACCACGCCCGCCGCCCGCGCCTCGGGAGTGTTCTTGCCGCTCGACCCGGCCCGCCAGTAGTTCCTTTCCAACTCGTCTCGCGTCATCCCGATGCCGTTGTCGCTGACGACTACCTTTTCGAGTGTGATGGTGATCACGATCTTCGGCTGGAACTTGTCCCCGAGGTGACTCCTCTGCAGCACCGCGTCGTAGGCGTTCTGCGTGTTCTCCCTCAGGAGTGCCAGCGGGGACTGGTAAATCTGCTTTGCGAGCACCTCGATGATCCGGTTGATATCGACGTGAAACGGGATCTTGTTCGCCTTGTCGCTCATTTCGCGATCACCTCCTCAGCGCGAATCATGGCTTCGAGTTGCTTGATGTTCGGCTCGCTCAGAAAGTCTCGGGCATTGGGCAACTCCAGGACAGCCTTCGCCTTCTGCCACTGCTGCTGCTTGACGAGCGCGATCACGAGAAAAGTTATCTCCTCAGCATTCTCCGGACTAGCCAGGTGGTCCTCCAGCTTCGGCCAGTCCTTAGCCTCTTTCAGGGCCGTGGTGAGGAGCAACCGGCCATAATGCCCCAGATCGGCGAAACAGGCCTCAAGCTCCGCAACCGCCTCGGTCGCCCGCCCTGACGCGATCATCTTCTCGATGCGACTCACCCGATGCAGCGGCGATTCCGTCGAGCCGTTTGCAGCAACGGTGCCCGGGGGGACGGTTTCTTCAGGCGACCACTGGACATCCTCGAACGACTTGTCACCCATCTCGATGAACCTCCCGGCCGAGAAGATGGCTGAAACCTTCGCCTCTCGAACATGAACTCTTGCCTTGGAATAGCAGGGCGCGATCTCGATGACATTGTATTCGCGGCTCACCCCGCGCGGTACGTCGTAAGTTCCAGCGCAAAGCGACCCCGCGCTGACGACCATCATCAAAGTTCGTCGGGGAGTGTATACCCAATCTGGTGCCGCGTTCGCCTTGTGCTGGTGCCCATGCATCCCGAGCCGAAAGCCCTTGTCGATCATCAGCTTGACGACTTCCGAGTCCATGTAGTCCGAGCGACGCGGCGGCCCGGTCAAGTCGTGATGCCAGACCGCCGTCTTCAGTTTGTACCGCTTACCGCTCTCAGAAATCGCCAAGTGACACTTGGAGATTTCATCTCGGGGTATATCGCCGACGTAGCTGAAGCAGTCGTTGCCGTGGCAGGAATTGAATGCCGCCACGACGATTCGACCCTCGTCCAACTCGAACAGGTTGGAGTACTTTCGCGGATCGATGGGGTACGCCAGCGGGACGCCTTCGTAAAACTTGTTGAACGTGTGGCAGTAATACTTGAAGCGGTCGTTGTAACTCGTCCGGTCGCTGATCCTATAGACCTTCTCGTCGGTCCAGCACCAGCGGTATGAGTTCTCGACACCGCTGCTAAACAGCGGGCCCTTGATTTCGGGTTGCCTCAGCGTGACTTCGGTCATGGCCGCGCGCGACTGGTTGAAGTCAACGTCGTGGTTCCCAGGGATCATCACGAGCTTGGAGCGGTCGCCCCCGAGGAATTTATCGGAGAGCCGCGTCAAGAGATCGTACGCCTCCTCGTATTGCTTCACGAGTCCGTCCGGGTAGTCGGATGCCCCCACCCGAAGCCCCTGAACCAAGTCGCCGCTCACGATGATCGCGTCGGGCTTCGCGATGGGCGGACAATCCGTCGGATACCGTTCCATATCCGCTACGAGAGACGACATGATCTCGTCGTTACTGAACGGCTCTGCCTCAGCACGATGGAGGTCGGAAATATGTAGTAAAGTGAACATTGGATTCCGACAAGATCGCCTTACCCGTCCCAACAAACTGAGTGATCCCAATGCGATGCCGCGACAACCAATCGGGAGTGAAAACGTGCCAAGAACCGAATCCGGGTCGCTTCCAATCATGCGAATAGTGTGGGTTGCTTTGCGCCGCTCTTCAACTGCGGGGCATCGCCGTGTTCGATTTGTTCGATGGTTTCGCGAATGTTATCGGTACTGCGGCCTTCGAGGAACCGGATCGACGACAGTGCGGCGAAGCTGCGGTCGAGCTCGATGCTGAGCCAGCGACGGTCCAGTTCTTCGGCGGCCTGACCGGTCGTGTTCGAGCCGGAGAAGATATCGACGACGAGGTCGCCCGGCGTGGTCAGGAACTTGATAAAGAAACGCGGCAGGTCGAGCGGGAATCGGGCCGGGTGACTCTCACGTTCCAGCTCTTTGCAGAGCCTCAGATAGTGCGAGTTGCTTTCGGTGTTCGCGATTTGCAGCAGGTTGGACGGGATCGCGCCGCCGTTGTCGCGGCCGAAGGCTTCGGCAATGTCGTGTCCCGACGGACGTTCTTTCGGGGTGTAGAACTTCGACGGGTTTTTGAGCAGCGTCTTCATTCGCTCGGAATACGGAACCAGAACCTGCGTGACGTCAGCTTTGGGCTCATCGGACTTCGAGAACCACCAGACCGTATTGACCGCATCCTTCACGCGAATCTTTCGCTTGTTGACCCACTCGATGGGTGACGGCAGCTTGGCGGGGTTGAACCAGAAGAATTCCTCGGCCAAGCGATAGCCCAGCGTGTCACAGAATTCGATTAGCACGCGGAAGTTGTAGAGCGAGCGCACGGGTCGGCCGCGCTGATACGCACCACCCAGGTCGAGCACGAAGCTACCGCTGGGCTTCAGTGGCCGCAGGGCGGCCTGGCCGAACTCGCAGAGCCATTGCACGTAGTTCCGTTGGTCTTCGTTGCCGTAGCTCTTTTGCCGGAGCAACGCGAATGGCGGACTCGTGACGATCAAGTCAATGCTTTCGTCAGGCAGCAAGGCCAGTACCTCGCGACTGTCAGCGCAGACCTGCAGGCCCAGCCGCGTGCGGTAGGTCCACAAGGACTTTGGTAAATCAAACACGCGCGGATTCCTTTCGATGGCCAGCCGGCCAGAATTCCCAATTGCGAGCGATCCAGCTTTCCGCGAACGCCCACATGACATTGATCGCGAAATGCAGTTCCGGAGCGGACACCTGCAGGTCAGATGCGGCTGTGGCCAGACGTTCGCGCGGCAAGTGCCCCAGCAACCATGCCGTCCAAGTCGATGACTTTCCTTCCGACAATCCGGCCAGGATTGCGCTGAGTGCGTCGTCCGAAAGATCGCTCTGCCGACGAAGCGCTTCCGCACTGCCTGCGGCAACATTCGAGTCGGCGTCTCGGAGACCAGCGGCCAGCAACGGCACCGCAGTTCCACCGATTGCCATGATGCCGTCGAGCGCCTCTTCTCGAAGATCGGGGTCAACGTCCGAGAACGCACGAACGAGATGGCTGACGGCCT
>JAYTIB010000202.1:0-2168 GCA_043732205.1 Schlesneria sp.
TGCCCACCATGCCGACGACGATGGCCGTCAGCATCACCTTCATGACGGTGAAATCTTCGAGCAACAGCGCGCCGATCAGAATGTGGTACTTCGCGACGCCTCCTTTTTGCAGCAGAAAGCCAAAGACGATTCCGAGCAGCACTCCCAAAATAAGCTGTCCGGCTTTCGGTTTCTCGGCCGTGGACTTGATCTCTTCCGGCTTCGGCAAATCGGCTTTGGGAAGCGGCGGATCGGCGACGGCCATCGATACTTGAACGAGTTGCTTGGGCGTCATTGGTTGAGTCCTTGTCAGACCGCTCGCCTAGAGCCGGTACATGGGTATTGCGACGGCCATTCCACCGATGAAGAAGCAAGCAAGTGCGACCCACGATCCGACCGAGAGTTGCAACGCCCCGCTAATCCCGTGACCGCTGGTGCAGCCTCCGGCCATCCGCGCGCCGAAGGCCATGAAGGCTCCACCGGCGAACGTGATTGCCAACCGCAACGGCAGACTGCTGGCACCGAAGCGTGCTTCCCACATGGGCGGCAGCCATTCGCCGGTCAATTCGCTGCCCTGCCACGCGGCGAGGAACGCTCCGCCGATGGCCCCGACGACGAACATGACTTCCCAGTCGATTTTCGGCTTCGTGTCCTGAAAGTATTTCAGCGACTCGGTGTGCCGGGGCGCAAAGAGCATGCCCATCAAACCGGCGACTCGGGCATAAGCGGTCGATGCACCAACCGGCTTATCCGACAACAAGAACGTGAGCCACACGAGCACCCCGATCAGTGCGCCGACGACATAGGGCGACCAAGCCGGTCCCGAATAGGACAGCGGATCAGTCCCGGCCGACGGTGCAGCGGCAAGTATCGGAGAGAACAGAGTTGGAATTCGGAAAATGTCCATTCGTATATCCTCGTCTCAGTCGAGGCGGATCGAACGCCTCACTTCGCGATCTTGGCTTCCTGATATCCGGCGTTCGTCCACGCCTGCCAACTTCCCGGCACGTTACGCACATCGACGAATCCCTGATTCTGAAGCAGGCTGGCCGCCAAACTCGCGCGATAACCGCTGTCGCAATAGACCGCCACGGGCTTTTCCTTGTCCAGTTTTTCCTCGACGGCCTTCGCCGTCTTTCCTTGGACTCCATCTCGCAGGTCGGGAAGAAAAACGTGTTCAGCGCCGGGGATGTGTCCTTTTTTCCATTCGTCGGGCGAACGCACATCGACAATCTGGAGGCCCTCGGATTCCTGATTCAATTCGTGAACGGTCATCTGCGGTGTCTCTGCCAGATCGAATCCGGCGTTGTCCCACGCCTTCATGCCTCCCACGAGATAGCCGGTGAATTTGTGATAGCCGGTCCGCAGGAAGAGGCGCACAGTCTTCTCGACATCTTGAGCTTGTTCGACCACAAGCAGGATCGGCGTGTCAGGCTCCAGCATCCACCCGGCCCAGATGGACAGTTCGGGCAGCGCGCTGATGTTGATCGCGTGCGGAATGTGCCCGCCACCGAAGGCCAGCATCGACCGACCGTCAATGACCACCGATTCGCCCGCTTCGATCCCGGCTCGAAACGCTTTCGGAGGCAGGCCGGGGACGACGGGGAGTCCGCCGAGCACCGGCGGGCCTTTCGCGTTGATCTTCTTCATCCGCTTGTAATAGACCGGTTCAGGGGGAGCCGTGTTCAACGCATACTCTTTGAACTCTTTCTTGTCGGCGAATTGCAAGAAACTGTTGAATCGCCGTTCGTAGCCAATCGAGGTCGTCAGCCGATCGCCGATGTCGGCTCCGCACGGCGAGCCATGACCGTGTCCGGGGTAGATCAGCACCCCGTCGTCCAACTTCAGGTAGAAGCCATACAGCGTGTCAAACAGTTGGCCCGCAAGATCCTCGGATTGTGCCTGACCGAGAAGGTCCGGCCGTCCGGCGGAGTCGGCGAACAGCGAGTCCCCGCTGAAGACACCCCAAGGAGTCTCCGCCCGTTTCTTTTCGGCGATGACGTAACTCATGTGTTCCGGTGTGTGGCCCGGCGTGTGTCGCGCCGTGAGCACGAAGGAACCGAGTTCAAACGTCTGGCCGTCTTTGATGGGCTGGTGCTCGAATCCGTAGTCGGGTCCGCCTTCATGACTGAGATAGATCTCCGCCGTCTGGACTCGCCCTGCCAACTCGCGCGCTCCGCTCACGAAGT
>JAYTIB010000203.1:0-2163 GCA_043732205.1 Schlesneria sp.
GAGCAGCGTCACGTCGTCGTTGGGGGTCTCGCCGTAACGCAGCGTCGGCAGGACCAGCCAATCGCGTTGCTCGGTCGGATGCTTCAGCCACGGCAGCACGCCCGCGCGGAGCAACGACGACTTCCCGCTGCCGGAACCCCCCACGATCATCAGCAACCGCGGCACGCCGCTGCCGCGCATCGCCTGCAACTGCTGAATGACCGTGTCCCGTTCCTGCTCGCGCCCGAAGAAGACGGGGGCATGCTTCTCGTCGAAACACATCAGGCCGGGGAACGGGCATTGGTCGGTCTCACCCGGCGGCGGCCACGGCAGGTTGTCTTTCGGCCCGAGATGCTGCGCGTCGAGCGCCGTCCACAACCGCTCGAAGGCCGCATCCCGAGCCGCCGCGTCCGTGGCCCGCGTCAGATCGACGGCCTGCGTGGCGCTGAGCGTGCTGCCGACATCGCACTTCTCGATGACGAGCGGAAACACCGAGATCGCCATCGCCTTCGCATACCCCAACTCCACGAAGCACCACTGCGACTTCAACCAGTTCGGCGAACAGAGCACGATCATCGCCCGCGTGTGCTTCAGGCTCTCATAGATCTTCCGCTCCCACGCCGCCCCCGCCTCGATCCCCGATCCGGGATCGCTGTCGAGAAAGATTTGCTTGTCGCTGTAGCCGCGTGCGAGTGCTCGCCGCAGCACCTCGTTCGCAATGGCTTTGTCTTCGGTCTTGTGGCTGATGAAGAGCATGGGGACACGTCCAGACGCGAGATGGGTGCAGGGCTGGTTTTCAGACTCGGCCACCGATGGTTCGCAGTCCATTCAACACGAGGTCGGTCATCTCTGCAATGTGCGGGGTCTCGAAGTGGCGGCGGTTTTCTGCGGGGCTTAGGCCGTTGTTGGTACTCAGGGCGGCGAGGTTGTTGGAGCCGGTGGACTCGAAGCGGGACACCACGGCGGAGTCGTCGATGGGTTCGAGGCGGTGCTTGCCCGAACCATCACGCCTGAAACGAAACACAAACCCCGGCGACTGCTGGTTGCTCAGGTACACCCGTCCGTCCCGACCCACCGTCATCACCGCGCACCGGCCGTCGAAAGCGGCGTTCTCGCGGGAAACGATCTGCGTCAACTGAACCTGAGCGTCTGCCGGGACAGCACGGAACAGAGCGACAAGCGTCACGATCCAGGTCTTGAGCATCGTGGGGATCTTCGTGGAACGTCTTGGAATGTGCTGCGGCCACGCGGCTCGCGATGTTTGTACCTCACGCAGTCGGAGTTGACCGGTCCCGGCCAGCGGTCGGTGGAGCGACCTGGTATCGATCGGGATCGGGAGAACCGTGTTGGCGACCGTTTGAATGTTCAGCCCGCGGCGGGGCGAAAGTGCGATGCTGGTTGGCAAGACAAGGCCCAGTGGGGAGGTGGAGACCCACCATGAGTTGGGGGCAGCGCGGTCAGCGGCAAGACCGATCAGGAAGCGACTTCGCTGTGAATTGCCCCCGAATCGGGCTCAGACTCTGGGGAACGAGTTCCTGACCACCGCTTCGCGCCACAATCCAACCTCTTCCCGGCAATGGATTCTGCCCGACCCTCGCACAAAACATCGGGAGTTCCAATAAAAACAGCCACTTGCGAGCAAGACGCAAGTGGCTGTGGCATGGAGGCGGGGGGAATTGAACCCCCGTCCTGAGATCCCTCAGAGAAGGCATCTACGTGTGTAGTTCGCTGATTGATGTCATCGCCGCAGGCTCAACGAACGAAGCCTGCTGGCGACCAGTGTCCCACGAGTCTCGCCGCGCGCGTAGGTCACATTGACGCGCGGCCAGCCGGTATTTACAGGCGACAGTCGGACTCCAACGGCAAGGATTCCTCAGTCGCGGTCACCTAGGGTTAACTAGGCAGCCATGGTCAACGGCCGATTGGCAGTTGTTGTTTGATCAGCTTTTTACGTGGCCAACTGATCAACCACGACACGCCACCCAATCCTATGGCAATCCAGTCGAATCCGATCGCCCCCGGACAGGTCATGCCCGCGACAGCATCGCGGACGGCCCGATCGTAGCGGCTTCGGCGGTCGCGGCATACCCCGTCGTTGGAAGAGCAGCACGAAAGGCGCGAATTGACTCGGCCTCGATTTTTGGCCGTCCCGTCGGCGGAGCGACGGGACTACAGTAGTCCCCT
>JAYTIB010000204.1:0-5823 GCA_043732205.1 Schlesneria sp.
GAAGTCGGCCCCGACGTCGAAGGGCGGGTCGATGTCGATCAGCTTGAGGCCCCCCTGAGCCTCGATCTCCTCGCGCAGCGGGCCGTTCTTGAGGCTGGAGAGGATCAGCTTGTTGTCGCCCCAGATGAGCTTGCCCTCAATGAGCGTGTTGGGGGCCAGCCCTTGAGCTGCCGCCCCCGGTCGTCCACCGAAAACAGAAGCTGCTGATGCTCCTGCCCCTCGGTCGTGCGCCGCGCCCGCGCCGTGTCGTCCTCGTTCCGCGGCTCATCGACATGCTCAATCGACTGAAACGGCAGCACGACATTGCAGACCTCATTCGTCTTGCCGTTCCAAACCAGCTCGACCTCCCGTTTGTCGTCGAACAGCAAAAACCGATACTTCTCCGGCAACGGCTTGCCCGCCTCCAGAAAGCGGATGATGTCCTGGTTCTCAGCATCAGTCAGATGGTGCATGGGGAGTCGTCCGGGGTCACTCGTGGAACAAAGTCCGGTCAATCAACAGCAAGCGGCCATGTTACGAGTGACCGAAAAGCGAATCCATTCACACGCACAGTTTGGCGCTGACATCCACAATCGCTTGCCTGAGTTCTTCGGCGTAGAGCTCGACAAGTCCCACCCATTCCGACAACGGAGTCCCATCCACCCAATCCATCAGCGCGATGAAGCTGTTCTCGGTCCAGTCGGAGTTGATCTCAAAGATGGTCGCCAGACTGGGGTGCTTGGAGTGCTGTCGAGCGTTGCGAAAAGTTCCGAGCGATCGTACGCCGGACTCTCGATCAAACAACACTTTGGCCGCGAATGTGCCGACTTCCTGACCACCGTCGATGTGGGCAACTTTGAATGTCGTCCCGAAACTGCCAGAACCAAGCCGGCTCAGGATTCGATAGCGGCTTTGCTTGAAGGGAACTTCCAGTCCCTCGCTCCAGTATCGCGCCAACGGCAAAGCACTTGGCGGCGGCGGTTGCGGTTGTCCTTCAACATTGTCAGCTAACTTGGCCAGTCTGGGCCGTTGATCCGGCTGCTCGGCAAGCCCGGCCGACAACGCTTCGTGAGCGAACAGGGCTTCGTCATCAGTCAGCCCCTCGAAGACCAGACACAGTGTCGCACACAAGGCGAAGACATCGGATCGCTGATCGGCGTTGCCCAGCCCTTGCACACGCACTTCGGGGGCAATCCAGTCGTCAGCAGTCGGTGACTCGGCTTGGGGCGAGACTGTCACCGTTCCTGAGATGCGAGCCAGATCGAACGCCGTGAAGATCGGCTGATTGTTCGACGCGACCAGGAGCGTCTCGGGGCTGATTTGGCGATGCACAAATCCGATGCCATCGCGGTCACAAGCATGAATCGCGGCGAGTCCTCGCAGGGCTGACACGGCGAATTGACGTCGCTCCGCAACTTGCCAACGCCGATCCCGACAACGCTCGGCGACAGTCGGGGCCGCGGGATCGACGAGTGAGAAATACCAAAGCTCACCGGGATAGTCCGGGACTTCGTGAAACGAGTCCATGAGGCGCGGTACGCACGGCAGTTGTTGGAGCCTTTGTAGCGTCTCGAATTCACGGCTGGCGATGCGGTCGGGTTTCGAGGCGTCGCTGGCGGAAAGGTCGTAGAGATGCAGGATGATCTTGTCGCGCGAGCGGACATGCTCGCCGCGATAGATACGGTGAAAGCGATTGTCGGCGCGGCTTTTCAACTCCAGATTGCGCGCACCCGCAATCCGGCGGACATGTCCGGTCAACGTGACTTTGGAACGGGGCTGAAGCACCATCGTGGCCCGTTGGATCGCAGTCTCGTCAAACACCGCACCGCCATCCACCTCAAGCAGCGACTTCCATTCCGAGAGGCCAAAGAACCGGCTGCCGTGATGAACCGGGCGTTCGTTGTCCCAACGCAGCCCAACCTTCGTCAACAAGAACCGCCCCGCCAGAAACCCAGGATCAATGCGCGCTCGACGCAGCTTCCCCGCCAGCCTTCGAACCTTGTCGTTAAGTTTCACTGCTTCACTTTGGACGGTGTCGAGGTTGCCTTTCAGAAAGCCGCGATCCCAGTGTTTGATCTCAACCACGAACAGACCCGAGGGGCCGATTGCCACCAAATCGATCTCATCGGGGATGGCCCGTTCGTTGACGGCACTGGGCAGGTTCGAGAGCAAGACCCAGCGGCCCTGTCCCGCGAGCTTGGCAAGGCCCGACTTCAGATGATTGATGGCATCGTCTTCGCTCTGGCTGACGAATTCACCGCATGGAATGTGATCGCACCGCATGTCATTCCCCGGCCCGAAGGGCAATTCTCTGGATGCTGCTACTCAATGATGGTGAGTTAACACAATGATGGTGAGTTAACACAATTAAGCGTAACGCCCGACATTGGACATCGCCACCACGTCCACACCCGCAGGGCCAGCGTCCACTAAGTCCCAGATCGTGGCCGTGATGTCCCCGGCGGGAACTTCGATCGCCGTCTGGTTCCCCGCGTCGTCGTAGCTGTAGGTCGTCCGGCCCGACAGGTCCGTCGCCGTCAAACGCCGATTGGCCGCGTCGGAGATATAATCCATCACTTCGCCGTCCTTGGTATGTTGCAGCCGGTTCCCCGCCGGATCGTAGGTTCAGGTCGCCGAGTAGATTTCAAGCAGTCCCGACAATCGCTCGCCGGTCAACTGGCCCGCCGCGTCGTAGGTGTAGGTCGTGAGGTCCGTGCCGTCGGCGAACGTCCGGCGATTCGCCGCTGCGTCGTAGGTGAACGTGTGACGATCGGCGTGGGCTCTGTTGCGGCGTTCCGATAAGAGCTGGTTCGTCCGGTCGTAGGTCCAGGTGACGCGGTCGCCGGTTCCCTCCAGAACGCGCGTCCGGTTGTTGGCCGGATCGTAGGTGTAGGTGAAGCTGGCCGTCAGCGTCCCCCGCCGCTGGAACGCGCCAGGATCCGGCTGGCCCGTCCGGCGGCGTCGTACAGCGTGGTGGTGCTCATCCCATTCGCCAGCCGCTGCACGGTCTCGCGCCCGGCCGCGTCGTACAACAGCGTCTTCCGTTCGGCATGCGGATTGACGATCCGCTTCAGCCGGCTGGCGGCGGCGAATGCATACGTGGTCCTACCGGCATCGGGATCGATCGACCTCGTCCGCTGCCGGGCGGCGTCGTAGGTGGACGTCAACCGTTGGCCGTCCGGTTCGATCGAGACTGTCAGCAGGTCGCGCGGTTCGTACCGGCGATTGGTCGTTCCGGTCCAGTCGTCGATCTCGGTCAGGTTGCCGTTGGGATCGTAGGCGAACGTGGCCCGCGTGGCGTCGGAGTACCGCGCGAGCGTCCGCTGTCCGGCCGCATCGTAGACCGACGAGATCCGTCGCCCCAGCGCATCCTGGCGCAGGACCAGCCGCCCATTGGCATCGTACGCGGAGGTGGTCCGCTGCCCGAGCGGGTTCTTGCGCAGGATCTCCCGTCCGGCCCCGTCGTAGACAAACGTGGTGATCGATCCGCGGGGATTCTTGAGCCGGGTTCTCCACCCCAGGCCGTTATAGACCATCAAGGTCCGACGCGCGTCGGCATTGATCACGAAAATCCGTACGAAAAAACAGGTAGAATCTGGACAGTCCACTGCAGGAGAAAGAAAACGAAAAAACCCTGCAACTCTTGTGGAATTACAGGGTTCGGTGAAGTGGAGGATAGCGGGATCGAACCGCTGACCTCTTGCATGCCATGCAAGCGCTCTCCCAGCTGAGCTAATCCCCCGGTGAGGCATCGTTCCAACGACTGCGTGGACGGAGTCGTTGTCGGTTGCTGCCATAATTCTCGGCATGTTCGCGGTGCCGACTGTAGCAATTCTTCCGTTCATGGCGAATCGGCAGGGACCATATCACCCTCGCAATTCATCGTCAAGCAACACGCGCCCGGAGTCAGGAGTCAGGAGTCGAAACGATGTGGATCTTCCCCCCACAGAAACGGCAGGCGACGCGCACGCCGATGTACTTCTTCGCGAACCGCAATTCCTGCTCACAATGGGGGCATTTGGAATATACATCTGCCTCTGTGACCGACGGGTGTGCCGGGTCAAGTCGAAAGTCGGCCTTGCAGAACTTGCACTGCACCCGCTGTCCGACATACTTCCGATTGATCTTCAGTTCCTGTGTGCAGTGTGGGCAGCCCACGAATATGCCGGTCGGTGCGATTTCAACCATGGCATCAACCTCTTGCAGCGGGATGAAAACGGGAATCTCAACACTTTCCCGTTCGAGTTCCGGATTCAGCAGTGTCCGGCATTCCCGACAATGAACAATATTCGGCGGCATGTCTTCGCCGCACTTTGGGCAAAGCCCTCCAGGCCAAGCAGGCATATCACTTCTTTCATTGCAGGCTCAAAATCAACCGCCACACGAAAGTTGGCAACTGGAAACCTACTGCACGTTCCAAACCATCATGCAGATTTTGAGTGCATTCCATTGCACTTGCGGCATGGCTGCAACCTTAGCGGATTCTTCGTTGGCAATACAGCGCCCGATGTTCCAATCGGTGATCCGGCTGTTTCCAACATGATTTGCTCATGCCAAGACTCGGTCAAGTCGCCGACTTGTCGGCGTGATCTGGATCTTCGCGGACGGTTTCGTGGTGCCACTGAGATCACCAGATGGGCTTCGCCGCGCGCTTTACAACAACACATGAGTTGCTTATTGCCACTTAAAGTGCGACACTTCTGCCGTTTCTTCTCTGCCGTTTCTTCCGATTTGACTCGGAAAGACGGGCGGTTCACGGGATGCTCGATCACCAACCCATCACCCCCCATTGCCTCTGTGAAACAACTGTGAAAAAAATGCGGGGAAACCGAATATTTGTTTTTTGCGACGATTGGGCCCAAGATAGACTGATCAAAGAGAGAATTGGGATTGGGGTATGTTTTTTGCCATTCCCGTCATCACCGGACACCCGGTGGTGAATTGAAATTTGACATGCGAACTACGGACTTTTTCGGCCGCCAAGTCCCCATGGCATGTGCCCGCCGCTGACCTTCTTGCTAGGAATGAGGACCATTGAATTGAACACGAGCGACGTGAAAACTGACGCACCGGATCGAACGACCCAGCAGAACACAGCCTATTTGGTTGTCCGCAACGGCCCGATGGATGGAACTCTCGTTTCACTTCAGGCTGGCCAAAGTGCGACCATCGGACGCGGCACCTCCAATCGGATTGTGATTCCGGATGAAATTTGCAGTCGGAATCATTGTGAAGTCTTCTACGAAAATGGTCATTGGAAACTTCGCGATTCAGGTAGCCGCAATGGAACTCGCGTTCGTGGTGAACCAATTTCCGGCGACTTCGCGCTGACCGAAGGGCGACAGTTCCAGATCGGCAACACGTTTCTGAGCTTCACCTTTGAACGTGACCGCATTACCGAAGACGAATCGCGCAACTATTGCGAGGACGACACCGCCACAGAAATCCCGGTCTTGGCGACGGACGACACTCTCAGCCAAGATTCCGAACAGCGGCCAGAAATCGTGCATCGCATTACCAAGACCCGCTACGTGCTGGATAACACGGAAGCGATTTCCTCACGGGACCGTGCTGGACAAGAGGCACAGCGCCTCGTTCGTCTCGGCTTGAAAATGGGGGCCGCCACCGACGTTCGCTCGCTCTCCGAGATTGTGTTGGAGGGCCTGTTCGAAGTGACTTCGGCCGACATTGGTGCGGTGCTGCTGCTTCCCCCCAACTCGTCGATCAGGCGACCCCTTCCCGGTCAGTTGGAACTGGCCGCCTACAAATCGCTCGACGCCCGCCCCTTTGAACGAATTTCCGACTATGTCTCTGGCGTGGTCTTGGAAACTCGTGTCGCGGTGG
>JAYTIB010000205.1:0-14954 GCA_043732205.1 Schlesneria sp.
GACGCGATCTCCGAATCGTACGGGATCGGCAGCGTCGGCAGCTTGTGGCGGTTGACGGCATTCCGCGGAAAGATCAGCACCGAGCCGTCCGACAGCGACGCCTGAACCGACTGCGTGGCCGCACTCTGCGAGAGCAGTCGCTCGGGCCCGATCACGCGCACGGCCTCGGCCAGTTCGACGGGTTGGGCGAGCATCTGCACCACGCGGGACAACTGGGCGTGTTCGTGCTTGATCTTCACGATCACCGGCCGGTCGAGCACATTCACAAACGCCACTTGAACGCCGGTCGGATCTGATCCCCTGACGGCGATCGCAGCCGCTTTCTCGTAAAGGGGCCGAAGCTGAGGATCGGCATCGTACATCTTGCTGATGGCCGCCTGCGTCCGCTTCGACTCGACAACGAGCAGGTCGCCGGCCAGCAGCGGACTGTTGGACTGCGGCGTGAAGAAGGAGCTCTCCACAATCCGGTCTTGTCGAATGACGCGAATGGTCCCCGACGCTTCGTCCGTGATTCCACCCGCGCGGCGAATTACTGATTGCAGCGTGAGCGACGGTGCGTCGACCCGGTAGACACCCGGCTTGGCGATCTCGCCGAGGATGCCGACGTAGATCTCGCCGGAGTTGGGCGGCGTCCACGTGATCACTTTGGCGTTCGACCCGGTCCCCTGCGCCCGCGCATCGGCGGCAATCAACGCGCAGAGCACGATCCCCAGCCACGGAATGCAGCATGTCGCCCATCGGAACATTCGGCCGCCTCGTCGATTCATAACGGTCCCTACGCGCGGAATTCTCCACACATCCCGAGTAATCGGCACGGGCGGCACGCGGCATCCATGAAAAACGCCGCGGAAACTTCGTCCGGCAACAACGGCCGGTGGGGGCGTCGGAGGAGAGTGGATAGTGGGTGGTGGATCGTGGATAGTGGCCAGTGCTGATCCGACCCTCCACCCTTCACCCTCCACGACTCGTCCAGCGATAATTTGGCTGTTTTGTAACAACTGAAGTTCGACGAGAGTGCTTGAGCCCGGAGGGCGGCAGATGATAGCCCACGGCGCGAGCCGTGGGGGAACGTCAACGGGCTCCCACAGCCCGGAGGGCGACACATTGAAGGAAGTCGAAGGTTGATCGAAGTGTCGCCCTCCGGGCTCACGTTGTCCCTGTGTCCTCAACCCACGGCTCGCGCCGTGGGCAACCATCTGCCGCCCTTCGGGCTGAAAAGACGAATGACATTCACCCTCTAGTCAGTGCTGTAGGTCCACATTCATGCCAACTTTCATCCGTCTCCTGATGATTTCCGCCTTCCTGCTGGTCTTCCACGCCACCCGCTTGCAGGCTGCCGACGGACCGACGGGCGAGCAGATCTACAAGACGCTCTGCGCGACGTGCCACGGGGCGACCGGGCAGGGGGACAACAAGCACTACCCGCAACCGCTGGCGGGCGATCGGTCGGTCCGTGAATTGGCCGAATACATCGACAAGACGATGCCCGAGAAGGAACCCGAGAAATGTGTCGGTGAGGAGGCGCGCAAAGTCGCGGAGTACATCCACGGCGCGTTCTACTCGCCGATCGCGCAGGCCCGGATCAGGCCGCCTCGGATTGAGTTGTCGCGGCTGACAGTCCGGCAGTATCGGAACTCGATCTCGGATCTGATCGGCAGCTTTCGCGGCACCGAAACTTGGACGAACGAACGCGGGCTGCGGGCCGAGTACTTCAAGACCCGCCGCCAGCGGAAGGAAGACCGTGCGTTCGAGAGGCTCGACCCCGTGGTCAGTTTCGATTTCGGCGAGGCGAGTCCCGACTCGCAGCAGATCAAGCCGGAAGAATTCGCGATCAAGTGGGAGGGTTCGGTGTTCGCCCCCGACAGCGGTGAATACGAATTCATTCTGCTGACCGAAAACGGCGCGCGGCTGTGGGTCAACGACAACCGCCGACCGCTGATCGACGCGGGGGTGAAGTCGGGCAAGGCCGTCACCGAGCGGCGCGAGTCGATCCAGTTGCTCGGCGGCCGCGCGTATCCGCTGCGGTTGGAGGTCTTCAAGTCGAAGGAAGCGAAAGAAAAGCGGGCCTCGATCGTCTTGAAGTGGAAGCAGCCGCACAGGAACGACGAGACCATTCCCCAACGCTGTCTGTTGCCACAGCGCATGCCGGAAACGTACATCGTTCAAACACCATTCCCGCCCGATGACCGCAGCATGGGCTATGAACGGGGGACGTCCGTCTCCAAAGACTGGGAGCAGGCGACCACAGATGCCGCCGTCGAAGTCGCGGCAGGTGTCAACGAGAACCTGAACGAGTTGGCGGGGACGCGAAGCGACGCGAACGATCGCGTGCAACGGCTCCGCGACTTCTGTACTCGCCTTGCCGAGCGGGCCTTCCGTCGGCCACTGACGGATGAGCAGAAGGCGTTGTTTATCAACCGCCAGTTCGACGAAGCACCGACGGCAGAGTTGGCCGTGCAACGGGTCGTCTTGCTGGTCCTGCAGTCGCCCCGGTTTCTGTTCCCGGAGCTCGGTGCCGTCGAGCACGATGGTCACGTCGTCGCCAGTCGACTCGCGCTGGCGCTGTGGGATTCGTTGCCGGATGACCGGTTGATCAAGGCCGCCGCAGCCGGACAGTTGGCGACGCCCGATCAAGTGCGAGCCGAAGCCGCGCGGATGGCGTCCACCCCGCGGGCCCGCGACAAGTTGCGCTCGTTCCTTTTGCAGTGGCTGAAGGTCGACCACTTCGCTGACATTTCGAAGGACTCGCAGCGCTATCCGGATTTCAACGCGGCGGTCGCCTCGGACCTGCGCACGTCGCTCGATCTGTTCCTCGACGAGATCCTCCACAGCGAGTCCGCCGATTACCGGCAACTGCTGTTGTCGGAAGCGCTGTACATGAATGGCACGTTGGCCGCGTTCTATGGAGTCGATCTGCCGGCGGATGCGTTGTCGCCGGGCGAGCCGGGCTTTCAGAAGGTGTTCTCACGTCCGAAGGAACGCGCCGGCGTGTTGACTCATCCGTACTTGATGGCCGGGTTCTCGTACACGTCGACCAGTTCCCCGATCCACCGCGGCGTCTTCATTTCTCGCAGCGTGTTGGGCCGCACCTTGCGACCACCGCCGGAAGCCGTGGCCCCACTCGCCCCGGACCTGCACGCCGGACTGACGACGCGCGAGCGGGTGCTGTTGCAGACGAAGGCCGAAGTCTGCCAGTCGTGCCACGCGATGATCAATCCGCTCGGCTTCACGCTGGAACACTTCGACGCCGTCGGCCGCTTCCGCCGCGACGACCAGGGTAAGCCGGTCGACGCCACCGGTGCGTATGTCACTCGCACCGGAGACCGCAAGGCGTTCGCCGACATCCGCGACCTGGCGGAATTCCTCGCGACCACCAACGAAACCCACGCGGCGTTCGTCGACCAGTTGTTCCACAACCTGATCAAGCAACCGATCCGAGCCTACGGCCTGCAAACCCCGGACGAGTTACGCGCCGCCTTCGCCACGCACCAGTTCAACATCCGCCAGTTGATGGTCGAGATCGCGACCACCGCGGCGCTGGCCAGCCCTTCGAAGTCCGACTGAACGGTTGTTCGGCGCGGGTTCTGTTCGGCGCGGGTCTCCCGACCTCTGTTCGGCGCGGGTCTCCCGACCCCGCCGAAACGCCCGACCGCAGGTCTCCTCTTCGTTGCTGGCGATTTCACTGCCGCCGAACCTCAACCAAGCGGCAACTCGCGTTCTTCGAGAATGAAATTAAGAGGAGACCTGCGGTCGCGACCTGTGCGGGGTCGGGAGACCCGCGCACAACAAGCCATCAGGTCGCATCGGTGCGAATGCTTGCGACATGCGCACGAACGCGCCTACACTATGCCGGTTCGCGAACACTCCGCCGTCCCAAGCGGCCCCCGCCTCCCCCCGTTTCCCTCCAAGGATCGCACCGATGTCTCATCTGTCCCGCCGTCAGTTCCTTGAGAATTCCATGTTTGCGACCGCTGCCGCGGCGCTGGCCGGGCAGGCTCGACCGAGCTTCTCCGCCGAAGCCGGGCCGGATGAGAAACTGCGGGTCGCCTGTGTTGGCGTCAACGGGCGAGGTGGTTCGCACATCGCCGAGTTCGGAGCCCGCAAGGATTGTGAGATCGCCGCCATCGTCGATGCCGACGAAGTCGTCGGAAACAAGAAGGCGGACGAACTCGAAAAACGGTTCGGCAAACGGCCGGACGTCTACCTCGACATGCGGAAGTGTTTTGAAGACAAGTCGATTCACATCGCCAGCATCGCCACGCCCAATCACTGGCACGCGCTCTCCGCGATCTGGGCCATTCAAGCCGGCAAGGACGTGTACGTCGAGAAGCCCGTCAGCCACAACGTCTCGGAAGGCCGGCGCATCGTCGAGGCCGCCCGCAAGTACAAGCGCATCGTGCAGACGGGAACACAAAGCCGCTCGAATCCCGGCATGCGTCAGGCCATCGAGTTCATGCACAAGGGTGGCATCGGCGAAGTCAAGCTGGCCCGGGGTCTGTGCTACAAGCCGCGCGGTGCGATCGGCCCCCGCGGCAACTACGACGTCCCCGCCAGCGTCAACTACGATCTGTGGTCGGGACCGGCCCAGATGAACCCGCTGACTCGCCCCAAGCTGCACTACGATTGGCACTGGCAGTGGGACTACGGCAACGGCGATCTCGGCAACCAGGGGATCCACCAGATGGACATCGCCCGCTGGGGCTTGAACGAGATGAACATCGGCGAATCGGTGCAGAGCTACGGTGGCCGGTTCGGTTACGAGGATGCCGGTGAGACCGCGAACACCCAAGTTTGCATCCACGAATACAAGAACGGCAAGCGACTGGTGTTCGAGGTCCGCGGGTTGAAGACCGACAAGCTGATGGAAGCCAGCGTCGGCGTGATCTTCTACGGCACCGACGGCTACCTGGTGATGCCGAGCTACAACGGCGGCATGATCTTCGACAAGGACGGCAAGAAGACCGACAAAGTCTTCAGCGGAGGCGGCGACAGCCATCACTTCGCGAACTTCGTGCAGGCGGTCCGCAGCCGCAAGCATGAGGAACTGCATGCCGACATCCTGGACGGGCATCTCTCCAGCGCCCTCTGCCACGTCGGCAACATTTCGTATCGCCTCGGTGCGCCGAAGTCCGCCACGGAGATCGCCACGAGTCTCGCGGGCGACAAGGAGGCACTCGAAACACTGGACCGGTTCCAACAGCACCTGCTGGAAAACAAGGTCTCGCCCGATTCCACCAAGATCACGCTCGGCCCGAAACTGACGTTGGCGGGAACGGAAGAATTCAGCGGCCCCCGCGCCGCGGAAGCCAACAAGTTCCTGACGAGGGAATACCGGGCACCGTACGTCGTGCCGACGACAGCAGACCTGTGATCCAACGTCACTGAGCATCTGCATTCATTCAGGTGAGCCGGGCGGCGTGAACCCAATGGCACTCACTTTGTCGCCTTTCGCTCCGCGAAAGGGCGTTCTTTCGCGGAGCGAAAGACGACATTGGCAGGCAGCGGACCTTAAAGTGAGTGCCATTGGGCGTGAACCCCCGGCTCACCGTGATTCTGGACAACGACGCCTGCCCGCCCGCTGGTCAATCCGCCGGCCCGCTGACTATCATCCCGCCAACACCAACCTGCCCACTCCTCGCATCAGAAAGCCGTGCCGTGAGCGATCTCTCTGAACTGGTTTCCAATGCCAAATCCAAACTGGATGCTCACACGGTCGAAACCGTGCAGTGGCACTTCCACCCTTCGACCGGCAGCCCGTTCTGGCTGGAGAAGGCCAAGTCCTACAAGTTCGACCCGCTGACCGAGGTCAAGTGTTTCGACGACCTGAAAAAGTTTCCGCACTTTGAAGACGAATGGCTCCGCGGCGGCCCCATCAGCCGCTGGGTTCCGAAGGGCTTAACGGGCAAGCCGGTCTACGTGTTTGAAACCGGCGGCACGACCGGCATCCCCAAGAGCCGCATGGTCATTGAAGACCACTGGACCGACTACGAGAACTTCAGCGACACGCTGCCGGACGAGCACTTTCCACGCGGCTCGAACTGGCTGATGCTCGGTCCTTCGGGCCCGCGTCGCTTGCGTCTCGCGGTCGAACACCTCGCGCAGTATCGCGGCGGGATCTGCTTCTGCGTGGATCTCGATCCGCGCTGGGTTGTGAAGTTGCTCAAGAAGGGCGACGTCACCGGAGTGAAAGCCTACGCGGGTCACGTGATCGATCAAGCCGTCACGATTCTCTCGGCCAACCACGACATCAAGTGCGCGTTCGCCACGCCGAAGCTGCTTGAAGCCCTGGCCCTCAAGCTGATGGACAACGGCAGCAGCATCGAAGAGTCCGGCATCACGGGGATCTTCGCGGGGGGGACCGAATTCACTCCGCAGTGGTATCGCTTCTGCCGCGAGGAACTGCTCGGCCCGAACGTCTACATCACCCCGACGTACGGCAACACGCTGATGGGCCTCGCCTGCGGCAAGCCGTTTGACCCGGCCGACAACTACAAGATCACCTACTTCGCGCCGCAACCACGAGCGGTCATCGAGACGGTCCAGTTCGAAGATTACAACCAGCTCGTCGGCTACGGTGAAACCGGCCGCGTGAAGCTCTACACCCTGACCAAGGAACTGTTCATCCCCGGTTTCATGGAACGCGACGAAGGCGAACGCGAACAGCCGCACGACAAATACCCTTGGGATGGCATCAGCGGCACGCGGCCATTCCACGAATTCGCGGCGACGACGACAGTCGGAGTTTATTAGGAAGCGGAAGCGACGAGTGGAGGACGTGGGCGATGGCTGGAATGGTGCAGAAATACCCGTTGGAAGAATACTCGCGGCGCGGGCAGGAAATCTTCGAGCGGAAGATCACGGCGAGGATGACCAACCTGCCGGACGAATCCTACGTGGCCATCGACATCGGCTCTGAAGACATCGCAATCGATCCGAACTGGCACACGGCCGTCGACGACCTCAAGACTCGTAATCCCGAGGCTCAAATCTGGGTGCGGCAAGTGGGAAGCCGAAGGTTCTGCCGCATTTTCGGCGGGTCAGTCCCGAGTCTGCCGCCGGTTCCGCCACGTCGCGGGATGGTGCAAAAATATCCGCAGGAAACCTACGCACAACGCGGGGACGAGATTTTCCATCGCGTCATCGCGGATCAAGTCCGTCATCTTCCGCCCGAGACATTCGTCCTCATCGACATCGACTCAGAGGACTTTGAGGTCGGCCTGGATTCTCAAGCCGCGAATCGACGGTTGTTGGAGCGACGACCGGCGGCTCAGGTGTGGGGCCGGCGGGTTGGATCGAGTGCGACATACCATCTTGGCGGCAGGTTGAATTTGAGCGGTCGATCGCGCGTTGAGAAGGGAACTTCCACGTGCATGGCCGAGTGAATTCACTGCTGGAGGCAATGGTGGAGGTCGTGGCTTTGGACTCCAACGGCGAGTTCACGATCATCGACGCCATCGTGGACACGGCCTCAAACGCTCCGCTCACGCTGCCCCCCGACCTGATTCACGAATTGGCGCTCCAGCCCGTTCGCGAGATCAAGTCGACGCTGGCAGATGGTTCGGAGCTTGAATCACCCGTTTACGTCGCTCGTCTGTTCATTCGTGGCGAGGCGGTGGATGTGGATGTTGTCGAAGTCAACGGTGATCCATTGCTGGGCATGCCGCTCATGGAAGGATGCAGCCTGCACATCGAAGTTGTCTCTGGTGGTGATGTCGCCATCGAACCATTACTTTAAGAAAATCTGCGGCATCGCAAAGGCGTGCCTAACTCCCGAGGAACCACCATGCTAGAAATTCCCGTCATCCGCTGGGGCCAGCCGTACGAGTCGATGGAGAAGGACAACGTTGTCCATTTTGAAACCGGTGAAGCGGTGGCAACCGTCAATCAGGCCAATGGCGGTCTGATCAAGATGGACATGCGCAAGGCCGCGAAGGCGCGCGACATCCTGCGGCAGTTCTCCATCGAGCAGCTTTGCGACATGGCGGTGAAGGCGGCGGATCTCTATCAGAACGCGACGCTGCCGCTGGGCAACGGGACGCAGAATCCGGCCGAGTTCTGCCGCATGCAGTCGGCGACAACCGGGCTGCCGGAACACATGTGCGCCGGCAACATGAAGAAGAACGCCTACGTCCTGCGCAACATGCGGCACACGCTGGAGGCTCTGACGCGCGGGCTGCCGCTCGACATCCTGACCAACGGCTATGGCATGGAAAGCCGCGGGGTGACGGTCAGCTATCAGGCGCAGACATCGGTGCTGGGGATGGTGCTGCCGTCGAACTCGCCGGGCGTGCATACGCTGTGGATGCCGGTGATTCCGTTGCAGTTCGGACTGGTCTTGAAGCCCGGCCCACAGGAGCCGTGGACGCCGTACCGCATGTACGAAGCGTTCGCCCAGGCCGGTGTGCCGCGCGAAGTCTTCTGCATCTATCCGGGCGGTCCCGAATGTGGCGCCGCCGTCTTGGAAACGTGCGACCGGGCGATGATCTTCGGTGGCACGCCGACCGTCGAACGCTACCACGGCAACCCGCGCGTGCAGGCTCACGGGCCCGGCTTCTCGAAGATCCTCTTCGGCGACGACATGGTCGACCAGTGGGAGAAGTATCTCGACCTGATGACCGACAGCGTGTTCGCCAACAGTGGCCGGTCGTGCATTTCGTGCTCCGGCATTTGGGCATCTCAGCACACTGAAGAGATCGCGGAAGCCATCGCGAAACGGCTCGGCCCGGTCGCGCCGCTGCCGATGAACGATCCGAAGGCGGCACTCGCGGCGTTCACCGTGCCGGGAGCCGCCAAGGCAGTCAACGCGCAGATCGAAGAGTTGGTCAAAGTCCCCGGCGTCACCGAAGTCACCGCGAAGTACCGCAACGGCGACCGCTTGGAAGCCCACGAGCGTTACGATTTCCTCCGCCCGACGATCGTCCATTGCGACAGCCCCGAGCCCGCGATCGCGAACACCGAATACATGTTCCCGTTCGCCAGCGTGGTGAAGTGCCCGCAGAACGAAATGCTCAAGAAGATCGGCGGCACACTCGTCGCCTCGTGCCTGACAAAGGACGACAAGTGGTCGCGACAACTGCTCGACGCGACCAACATCGACCGCCTGAACATCGGCGAAGTGAAGACGATCCAGTTGCACTGGATGCAGCCGCACGAGGGGAACATCATCGACTTCCTGTTCCGAGCCCGAGCCTTCCAAAACAGCCCGCCGCCGTCGCATTGAGTGAGTGGATGGTGGTTAGTGGAGAGTGGGTAGCAAAAACATGCCCCGCCCACGCCCCCCTCCCTCTCTTCGCTCTGTCCTATCCACTACCCACCATCCACTACCCACTACCCACTACCCACCATGCGTTGGTTACTCGCCACAATTCTCTGGAGCAGCAGCGTGATGACCGTTCACGCCGCCACGTTCGTCTACGTGTCGATGGCACCGGAGCAGAAGATCCAGATCTATCGGCTGGAACCGAAGTCCGGATCGTTGACCGCGGTCGACACCTTTGCCGTGGAAGGAAGCCCCGGATCGCTGAGCACGGATCCAAAGCGGCAGTTCCTGTTCGCGTCCTTGCGCACCACGAACAGCCTCGCGAGTTTTCGGATCGATCCAGCGACCGGAAAGCTGACGCCGGTCAGCGTGGCCGCCCTCCCCAAGGGTGAGAACGCCGCGTTCGTCACCACGGACCGAACGGGACACTGGCTGCTGTCGGCCTCGTACAATGCTGGAACGGTCGTGGTCCATCGCTTGCGTGACGATGGGACGATTGAAGTTCCCGCGATCCAGATGGTGTCGACGGCGAAGACGGCACATTGCGTCGCGATCGACCGCGCGAACAAGCTGGTGTTCGTCCCGCATGTCGCCCCCAACGCGGTCTTCCAATTCCGGCTGGATGAGGCGACCGGCAAACTGACGGACGCCGGCAAGGCACCGGGCGGAACCGACAAGGCCGGACCGCGGCATCTGGCGTTTCATCCGACACAGAACTTCGCCTACACGTCGGATGAGTCGGGAAGCAGCGTGACCGGATACCGGCTCGACCCTGCGACCGGGTTGACTCCGTTCCAGACACTGTCGACGTTGCCCGCCGATTTTCAGGGTCAGAACTCGACGGCCGAAGTCAAAGTTCATCCCAGCGGAAAGTTTGTCTGGGTTTCGAACCGCGGACACGACAGCCTCGCGGGCTTTTCGATCGATGCGACGACCGGCAAGTTGACGCCACTCGGACAAACGCCCACCGAAAAGACGCCGCGGTCGTTCGACATCGATCCGTCAGGCCAGTACGTCTTCGGAGCCGGCGAAGGCTCGGGCAAGCTGGCGGTCTTTCGGGTCGACACGTCCAGCGGCCGGCTCGATCGGGTCCAGACCTACGATGTAGGCAAGAGCCTCACTTGGGTTCTCGCGGTCGATGTTGGCAACGACTGACCAGTCTGTTGAAAAACGTGGGGTACGTTTCCAACGTGCCGAGTTACTTTGGGATTCGAGCACGATGAAATCGTGCTCCACGTGTCATTCAACACGCTCCGAATCAACCTCGTCCTCAGTCATCGGGATCTTGTCCGCGAGCCAGCGTGACATCGGCGCGGTTGGCGCTCATTTCGGCCGTGCTCGGACGCTCCAGTCGGACGAGCCGACTTTTCGCCGGCCGGGTCGACTGTGTGAAGTCGGGGTCCAACGATGGCGCGGGTCCGCGGTTCCACCGCTTCAGTCGGTGCGGTTTCAATTCATGCAAGAAGCTGGCACAGCCGCACGTGAACGACGTCAGCAGCAAGGCCAACAGGATGTTTCGACACGACATCTTCATCGTGCGAGATCTCCGATGTTCGGGACGAATGGGATTGGGGAGGGGGAGCGGTGGGAAACTAGCTGATCCCGCGATTTTCGCCAAGAGGCGTTTTCGTAACCCATTTCGCGTACTCCAAAAAAATGGACACCGCCGACTGTTTCGCGGAGTACTTGCTGTTGATCCCGGTGTTCATGATCCGCACCCGGATCGATATGATCGGCCGGGGATTCACCAATGCGGATACGGGAGTGACGCGATGACGATCAGAAATGGAATGTTCGCCGGTATGGCGGTGATGATGGGACTTGCATTGGCCGGTGTGATGCGGGCTCAGTCCGGTGATTCACCCGGAGTGCGTGGGAAAGCCTTGGACGACCGGGTGGCCGAACGGTTTCGGGCTCTCGACAAGGACCGCGATGACCGGCTGACCAAGGCGGAGTTGGGTGCGGGCCTGTTCCGGGAACTGAACGTGGACGGCGACGACGTCGTCACCCTCGCTGAGGCGCAGGCCGAGATTCGCAAGCGCGGCTTTGACACGGTCTTGAAGGCCGCCCAATCGGTCCGCGAAAACGGTACGGACAATGAAACCAAGCCGGCGGCAAACTCAACTCCCGTCGCAACAAAGACAGAGGCTCCACCCAAGGCGACTGCAACCGCCGAACCCGCCTTGCGACAGAGCCCGCAGCGGCTTGTTCCCGGTGATAACGGAATCGGTCGCATGATCGCCGACCTGAACCTGACAGACATCAACGGTCAGGCCTTCCGACTTGGCGACTTCGCCGACCGCCCCGCAGTGGTCATCGCGTACACGAACACCACCTGCCCCATCAGCAAGAAATACGCTCCGTCGCTGGCGGCGCTCGAACGGCAGTTTGCCGATCGAAAGGTGCCGTTCATCTACGTGAATCCCACCGCCAGCGACAAGCTGGAGAACATCCAGTCTGTGATCGCGACTCAGGGTTTGACCGGCCCGTATGTTCGCGACAATGACGGCGCTGTGGCCCGCGCCCTGGGGACGACTCACACCACCGATGTCTTCGTGCTGGATGCGCGGCGGACCGTCATCTATCGCGGGGCCGTCGATGACCAGTATGGATTTGAGTATTCACTCGACGCTCCGCGCCACGAATACCTGAAGCTGGCGATCAACGCCACGATCGATCGACGCCCGCTTCTCGTCGCCGCGACGCAGGCACCCGGTTGCCCTTTGGATCTGGCGCCAGCCTCGGCGGCGTCCACGGACATTACGTTCCATAACCGGATCTCGCGCATCCTGCAGTCGCGCTGCGTGGAATGTCACCGCGATGGCGGCGCGGCCCCGTTTCCGCTCGACTCCTTCGACAACGTGGCGGCTCAGGCCGGAGCGATACGTCAGGCGGTCGAACGCGGTGTCATGCCCCCGTGGTTCGCGACGCGGCCCGAGAAGGGACAGCCCAGCCATTGGGCCAATGACAAGTCTCTGTCCGACCGGGAGAAGTCCGACCTGCTCGCCTGGCTGGGCAACGGGAAGCCCGCGGGTGATCCCGCCGACGCACCATTGCCAAGGCAGTTCACCGCGGGATGGCGCATCGGGCCGCCGGAACACGTCGTGCAATTGCCGAAGCCGATGCCCGTCAAGGCGACCGGCATCATGCCGTACCAGGACGTCATCGTTGAAACCGGGTTCAAGGAGGACAAGTGGGTCCGCGCGATGGAGATTCGCCCCACGGCCCCCGAAGTGGTCCACCATGTTGTGGTCTTCCTGCTGCCTCCCGCCGATCGCAGCAAAGCGGAAGCGGACCGCGCCGCCGGCGATGATGAGTCGGGCGGTTTCTTCGTCGCCTACGCTCCCGGACACGACGCCCTGGTTTTCTCTGAGGGGTTCGGAAAGAAACTGCCGGCCGGGTCGCGACTGAAATTCCAGATGCACTTCACACCCAACGGAACGGCGACCCAAGACCAGACCAAGCTGGGCTTCGTCTTCGCCGACCACGAACCGGCCCACCTGGTCCACGTGTCGGGCATCGCCAACCCGCGGCTGTCGATTCCACCGGGCGCGGACAATCACGCCGTGACCGCCAACCAAACCCTGCACTCCGACACCACGATCATGGCCTTCTTCCCGCACATGCACCTGCGGGGCAAAGCCTTCAAGTATGAAGCGACGTTCCCCGACGGCCGGAAGCAAACGCTGCTCGACGTGCCCCGTTACGACTTTAACTGGCAACTCTCGTATCGGCTGGCCGAACCGCTCGAACTGCCGAAGGGAACCACGCTCAACCTGACGGCCTGGTACGATAACAGCAAGAACAATCCGGCGAATCCCGACCCGTCTCGGACCGTGAAATGGGGTCCGCAAACCTTTGACGAGATGATGATCGGTTACATCGAGTACTACACCAGCGGGAAGTCCGGTGGCCTTCCCGCCGTGAACATCGAAACACCGAATCTGGCGGTCGTGTTCAGTCGCCTCGACCGCGATCAGGATGGAAAACTCACGGGCGACGAGCTTCCGGCCGACTGGAAGGAACGCCTGCTGAAATTGGACACCGACGGCGACAAGTCGGTGACCTTGGAAGAGGTCCAATTGGGATTGCGTCGCCTCCGGCCGCGGGCGGGAAACTGAGTTCGATTTGTTGGCCCGCGGTGGGCTTCGACAATTCAGCCCTCGACGGTTGTGATTGGATGTCGCAGAGGGGTCTCGATTGTCGACGGCAACCTGGTTGTGCGGGTCACCGGGATCGGGCATATAATCGGCCGGTCGCCAAACCACTCTGTGCCTTGCACGAGCCCCGCTGATGTTGCCGTCCCCCGCAGATTCTCCGAATTTCGATTGGCAGTTGTCCGTCCAGGACATCACGGTTCGCATCCGCTGGTTTGGCATCTGCGTCGGCTACGGGCTGGTCAACCTGATCGGTGGTGGTGCCACTTCCAATCACAGCGCGCTGAACGCCATCCTCGTGCTGGGCGGCGTCTACGCCCTTCTCGACACCTACTACAGCCGACACCACGGCAAAGTCTTCCTCAGCGAATGGCCGCTGTTTGTGTCGCTGATGGAGGCGACGTTCATCGGACTGCTCTGCTACTTCGATGGCGGAGTGCTGAGTGCGTTCCGGTTCTATTACTTCCTGTCGCTGTTGGTCTGCGCCATCCGTTACGCGCCCGCGATCACCTGGGCCACCCTGGGACTGCACGTTGTCAGCTATGCCACGATCTCCGGGGGACTCACCATCCGGAACCGCGACGAACTCGCCGCGCTGATCCTGACGCCGATCTTTATGGGCTGGGTGACGTGGGCCGGCACCTCGCTGATCGGATTGCTGAAGTGGGCCAGCGCGAGGCTTGGACAACTGAACGGTGAACTGCAGGAGAACCAGGGGCTGCTGGAGCATCGCATCCTGGATCGGACCCGGCAGCTTCAGGAATCACAGGCGATGATCGTGCAGCAGGAAAAGCAGGCGGCCTTCGGCCTGCTCGCGGCCGGCATCGCGCACGAAGTCGGCAACCCCCTGGCGGCCATCAGCTCCCTGGTCCAGTTGCTCAACCGCCGCAACATCGAGCCGGAAACTCGCGAAAAACTGCAACTGGTGGACGATCAACTGCGCCGCATCCAGCGGACGCTGCGGGAACTGGTCGACTTCAGCCGACCGGCCGTTCATGAGCGTTCGCTCTGCGATTTGCACTCGGTTCTGGACGCGGCCCTGAACATCGCCAAGTACTACAAGCGCAAGAAGGGAAAGCAGATTGTCACGCGCTATGTCGATGACCTGCCCCCTCTGATGATCGTGCGCGACCAGTTGGTCCAGGTGTTTCTCAACCTGATCCTGAACGCGATGGACGCCACCGAAGAGGGGGGGACGATCGAGATTGAAACGTCGGTCGTCGTCGGCGAGCTGCGGATCGACATCCGCGACGATGGCCAGGGGATCGACCCCGAACACCGCGACCGGGTGTTCTCCCCCTACTTCACCACGAAGGAGACGGGGACCGGACTGGGGCTGTTCGTCTGCCGCAACATTGTCGAGCAAAATGACGGACGCATCGAACTCTCGGACACGTCACGCGCCGGAACGACATTCACCGTCCGGCTGAATCTGGCCAAACCGGAACCGGCACGGCATGATGGCCCCGGTCGCCATCCCATTGCCGCCAGTTCTCCAGTTCGGGAATCAAATCCGGGGCGAGAGCCGCTGGAGGTGC